>JAFSCK010000135.1 GCA_017436785.1 Oscillospiraceae bacterium
AAATAAAAATAATCCGAACCCGTCTCCTACTGAGATAAGGTTCGGATTATTCTTCTTTGGTACACCGGAAGGGACTCGAACCCCCAACCCTCGGAACCGGAATCCGATGCTCTATCCATTGAGCCACCGGTGCATTTGCTTCGCTATTATAGCAGGCTTTTTCGGCTTTGTAAAGGGGCTATTGGAAAATATTTTTTCCGGCTTTCGGCTGCTTTGGGTCGAAAGTGGTTGTTTTCCTTGGTTCTGTGTGGTATAATCCAGAAAATATCTTTCAATTTCTTTCCCTTTAAGGAGGCTTTCCCATGTCTGCACCTCAGAATTTCCGTTCTGCCTTCAACGGCTTCAACCGGGAGGACGTTGTCCATTATCTGGAATATATCAACAGCAAGCACACCGCCCATGTCAATCAGCTCACCGCCGAAAAGGAAGCACTGCGCAGTCAGCTGGAGCAGATGCCGGACGAGGACCGGCTTTCCTCCCTGCAAGCCCAGTGCGACGATCTGCGTGCCCAGCTGGATGCCGCACTGGCCCGCTGCACCGAACTGGAGCAGCAGCTGGAGGAACAGCAGACCCAGCCCGCCCCCACCGAGCCTGCGCCCATTCCCGGCGTTACCGAGGAGCTGGAGACCTACCGCCGGGCTGAGCGCATCGAGCGGGAAGCCCGGGAGCGTGCGGAGCTGGTATATTTTCAGGCCAACAGCGTCCTGACCGAGGCCACCGGCAAGGTGGACGGCATCGCCGCCGACATCACCGACATGGCCGATCAGGTCATGAGCCAGCTGACCCAGCTGCAGATGGCCGTCAGCTCCAGCAAGCAGGCATTGCAGGATGCCGTGTCCATCATGAACACCATCCGGCCCAATCAGTAACGGAGAACCCGTAGGGGACGATGCCCACATCGTCCCCTATTTTTCCGCGGTGAGCCCGCCTTGCGGGGCGATGTGGGCATCGCCCCCTACGAAGGAGCGTCTATGAAACTCTACAAACCCGACTATTTTGACCGTTTCCGGTGCATTGCCGGAGACTGCCCCGACAGCTGCTGCAAGGAATGGGGGGTGCAGGTGGACGAAACTGCCGCCGCCATGTACCGCAGCCTGCCCGGGACGTTAGGAGACCGGCTGCGGGAAGTGCTTTCCGACGAGGACGGAGAAACCGTCATGACCATCGTGGACGGACGCTGTCCCATGTGGCGTGCCGACGGCCTCTGCCGCATCCAAGCCGAGCTGGGAGAAGAAGCCCTGTGCAAAACCTGCCGGGAATTTCCCCGGCTGACCCACGACTACGGAGATTTTATTGAGCTGGGGCTGGAGCTGAGCTGTCCGGAGGCGGCGAAGTTCATTTTGGAGGCACATTCCACCCCCTTCATAGAGGAAAACCGGCCCGGGGAAGCCGCTGCGGAATATGATGAAGCAGCCATGGCAGTGCTGAAAGCAACCCGGAAACATGTTCTCGCCCTTCTCTCCGGCAGCTCCCGTCCCGTTGGGGAAACGCTGGTTCTGGCTCTGCTCTACGGCTATCAGGCCCAGAGCCAGCTGGACGGCGGGGACGCCCTGCCCTTTGACCCGGATGCCGCACTGGAAAGCGCCCGGGAACTGGCAAAACCGGGCTCTTTCCGGGAACTGGCTGACTTTTTCTTGGAATTAGAGCTGCTGACCCCACAATGGGAGTCCCTGCTGAAAAATCCTGCTCCCGCTTCCTGGGACCCCCGTACTCCGGCGCTGGCCCGGTATCTGGTAAACCGCTACTGGCTGCAGGCCGTGTCTGACTACGACCTGTACTGCCGGGTAAAATTCATGGTCATCCTTTGCCTGCTGGCAAAATATCTGGGCGGCGACCTGCTGCGTACTGCCCAGCTCAT
Source organism: Oscillospiraceae bacterium (assembly GCA_017436785.1). GTDB lineage: Bacteria > Bacillota > Clostridia > Oscillospirales > Oscillospiraceae > Faecousia. The sequence goes on from JAFSCK010000135.1 coordinate 1,859, forward strand.
GTCCAAGGAGATCGAGAATGATGCGGACAATGTGGATGCCCTTCTCGATGCCGCCTATGCCCACCCGGCCTTCACCGATGATAAGCTGCTGGGAATGCTGCTGGGAGCAGGGAAATCGTAATTTCTTGTGCCGTATCGTACAACGTATGTCATTGCGAGGAGGGCGAAGCCCGACGTGGCAATCCCCTGCAAGCTTCCGGAATGTATTGTTTCAGGTTTCTGCGCGGACCTTTGAAGGGGATTACCACACCAGTCTGCGGACTGGTTCGCAATGACATCTATCGTTCGACAGACCGATCAATGCCTATTTTTAGGAAAGTTCGAAGCTTGGGCCTTATTTTCCGCAACAAAAAACGCCATCCTGTTGGATGGCGTTTTTGGGGGCAGAGGACGAGGGATTCGATTATCAAAAAAGGAGTTCTTCCCTGATCCGGTGAAAACAAAATGACCATGTTCCCACATCCGTACCGGATGCGTTCCCATGGTCATGGATTCTCCCACGGGCTAAAAAGTGTCCACCGGACACTTTTTGCACCAGTCTGCGGACTGGTGCCGCCCTTTCGAATCTTTTCTCATCCTCTGCCAATGAAAAAACGCCATCCGGCTGGATGGCGTTTTTTCATTGGCAGAGGATGAGGGATTCGAACCCCCGCAAACGGAGTCAGAGTCCGGTGTGCTACCGTTACACAAATCCTCTTGGTGGAGACAACAGGACTCGAACCTGTGACCTCTTGCGTGTGAAGCAAGCGCTCTAACCAGCTGAGCTATGCCTCCATTCGGAACAGAATGTATTATACCACTTTTTTTCAAAAAGTCAACACTCTTTTTCATATTTTTCCTTGTCTTCTGCGGAATTTCTGATATGCTAGTATCAGAAAGAGAGGGATTCCATGAAATACAACAACATGACCCCCGGCATTTTCCTTTCCCGGCCCAACCGGTTCATTGCCCATGTGGAAATCGATGGGCAGGCAGAGGTGGTCCATGTGAAAAATACGGGGCGGTGCCGGGAGCTTTTGCCGGCCGGTGCGCAGGTCTGGTGCCAGAGATCTGACAACCCCGCCCGGAAAACAAAATATGACCTCATCACCGTCCGCAAGGGCAGCCGTCTCATCAATATGGATTCTCAGGCGCCCAACCACGCTGCAAGAGAATGGCTGGCAGGCGGTGGCCTCGGAGAGATTTCCGACCTCCGGGCAGAGACCACCCATGGGGATTCCCGGTTTGATTTCTCCTTTGTAAAGGACGGGAAGACCTGCTTTCTGGAGGTCAAGGGTGTCACACTGGAAACGGATGGCGTCTGTGCCTTCCCCGATGCTCCCACTGAGCGGGGTGCCAAGCATCTGCGGGGGCTGACGGAAGCCGCCAAGGAGGGCTTCGGGGCCTATGTGCTCTTCGTTATCCAGATGGCAGATGTGGCCTACCTTCACCCCAACGATGTTACCGACCCCAATTTCGGAAAGGCCCTTCGGGAAGCCGCGGCCAATGGGGTACAGGTGCTGGCCATGGACTGCTATGTGACGGTGGAGGAAATGACCATCCGAAAACCCGTTCCTGTTCGCCTTTAAATATGTAGGGGACGGCGTCCCCGACGTCCCGGCGGTAATACCTATCGCTCTGCATCGTTTTTCGGCGAACGCGGACCGGTCTCTGTGCGGGGCATCGAGGACGCCGCCCCCTACATTTCCTACGAGCAAATTTCAGATTTTCTTTGACTGCCGGAGGAATCTCTGTTATAATGATAAACTGAAAATTATGGGCTTTTTTGCCTTTTGGAGGAATAAATCAAATGAGAATGAGAAGAATGCGCAACTTGGAGCCCCGCATGGACAAGTGCGCCGAATACCGCATTTTAGAGCCCGCCGCCCTCAAGGGCAACTGGCGCAGCTTAAAGCCCGACGCTGCTGCCCTCTGGGTGGAAGTCGGCTGCGGCAAGGGCAAGTTCACTGCTGAAACTGCCGAGGCCAATCCCGATGTTCTGATGATCGCCGTGGAGCGCTGCCGGGAGGCCATGGTGGTGGCCATGGAAAAAGCACAGGCCATGGGACTGAAAAATGTCTTTTACATTGATATGGATGTGGCCAACATCGAAGACATTTTCGCAGGCGAGGAGATCGACCGCCTGTTCATCAATTTCCCCGACCCTTGGCCCCGGAAGAAGAACGCCAAGCGCCGCCTGACCCACCGGGGCTTTCTGGACAAGTACTGCCGCGTGGTCAAAAACGGCGGAGAGTTCCACTTTAAGACCGACAACGCACCCTTGTTCGAGTTCTCCGTGGAGGAGTTTGCTGCCTGCGGTCTGGAAGTGAAAAATCTGACCCGGGATCTCCACAAGGACGGCATCGTGGGCATCATGACCGGCTACGAAGAAAAATTCCACGGTCTCGGCACCCCCATCAACCGCTGCGAGGTGGTCTGCAAGCCCTTTGTCCTGCCTCCGGAGGAGAAGAAAAAGGCTGCTGAGGAAGTCGAAGAATAATTCATACACGGTCATTGCGAACCAGTCCGCAGACTGGTGTGGCAATCCCCCTCAAGTTTCCGGATGGTATCGATTATTGATCCTGCGCAAATCTCAGGAGGAGATTGCCACGTCGCTTTGCTCCTCGCAATGACAGCATTTTTAGAGGAATATATTTATGAACGAAGTGATCCGTCAGCTCCACGAGCGGAAATCTGTTCGTGTTTACGAGGACCGGCCCATTGAGGCTGAAGTCAGGCAGGCCATTCTGGAGGCCGCCATTCAGGCACCCTCTGCCGGAAACATGGCCCTGTACACCATTCTGGACATTACCGACCCGGAAATGAAGCGCAAGCTCTCTGTCAGCTGCGACAACCAGCCCTTTATCGCCACCGCACCTATGGTACTGATCTTCTGTGCCGATTACCGCCGGTGGTACGATGTGTTCTGCAAGCATGTAGAGAAAGTCAGAAAGCCCGGTATGGGCGATCTGTTTCTTGCACAGGCCGATACTCTCATTGCCGCCCAGAACGCGGTAGTGGCAGCCCACAGCTTTGGCCTTGGCAGCTGCTACATCGGTGATATCACCGAGAACTTCGAGTACCACCGGGAGCTGCTGGGCCTTCCCCAGTATGTGGTCCCCGCTGCCATGGTCTGCTTCGGCTATCCCACAGCCCAGCAGCTGAGCCGCCCCAAGCCCAAGCGCCATGCCGTAACCGATCTGGTCCACGAAAACGGCTACTCTATGGAAAAGGCCGCCCGGATGGAGCAGATGCTCGCTATCCAGCAGGGCAAGGAGGGCGACGAGCTGGCTGACTACATCCGCCGCTTCTGCAAGCGCAAGTGGAACAGCGAATTTAGTCAGGAAATGAGCCGGTCCTGCGAAGAAATGGCGAAGCACTGGTGCAAAGAAGAATAAAAATGTCATTGCGAACCAGTCCGCAGACTGGTGTGGCAATCCCCTCCAAAGCTCCGCACAGAACCATAAACCTATGCCATCCGGAAACTTGTAGGGGATTGCCACGTCGCTGCGCTCCTCGCAATGACATGCGTATTCAGGAGGAATCCTTATGACAACTTATTATGGAGGAAGCTGTGACATTGCGGTGATCGGTGCGGGCCATGCGGGCATTGAAGCTGCGCTGGCTGCGGCACGGCTTGGGATGCACACCATCCTCTTTACCATAAACTTGGATACCGTGGGCAACATGCCCTGCAATCCTGCCATTGGCGGCACCGGCAAGGGCCATCTGGTCCGGGAGCTGGATGCGCTGGGCGGTGAGATGGGCGTGGCCGCAGACCACAGCTGCATCCAGTACCGGATGCTGAATAAGGGTAAGGGCCCTGCTGTCCATTCCCTCCGGGCACAGGCAGACCGCCGCAAGTACCAGCAGTACATGAAGCACGCGCTGGAAAAACAGGAAAATCTGGAGCTGAAGCAGGCTCAGATCGTGGAAATACTGACAGAAAACGGCGGTGTTTCCGGTGTCCGTACCCAGCTGGGTGCAGAATATTCTGCCAAAGCGGTCATCATCGCCAGCGGCACCTATCTCGACAGCACCATCATCACCGGCGAGAGCGTGATCTCCTCCGGCCCTGACGGGATGCACCCCTCCATCGGCCTTGCGGATAACCTGCGCACGCTGGGACTGCAGCTGCGCCGCTTCAAAACCGGAACGCCCCCCAGAATCAACCGCCGCTCCATCGATTTTTCCAAAATGGAGCTGCAGCCCGGTGACGAACGGGCGGAGCCCTTCTCCTTCCGTACCGAGCACAAGCCCTACAACGAGGCAGTTTGCTATCTGACCTACACCAACGAAAACACCCACGCCATTATCCGGGAGAATCTCCACCGCAGTCCCATGTACGACGGCACCATTTCCGGCGTTGGTCCCCGGTACTGCCCCAGCATTGAAACGAAGATCGTCCGCTTTGCCGACAAGCAGCGTCACCAGCTCTTCATCGAGCCCTGCGGCTTGGATACCGAGGAGATGTACATTCAGGGCTTCTCCTCTTCCCTTCCCGAAGATGTGCAGATCGCCATGATGCGGACCATTCCGGGCCTTGAGAACGCGGAAATGATGCGGCCCGCCTATGCCATCGAATACGAGTGCATCGATCCCACAGGCCTGCTGCCCACGCTGGAGACCAAGGCAGTGCCCGGCCTGTACGGTGCGGGCCAGTTCAACGGCACCTCCGGTTATGAGGAGGCCGCCGCACAGGGCCTCATCGCCGGTGTCAATGCCGCCTTGAAATTGCAGGACAAAGAGCCTCTGGTCCTGACCCGGGACACCAGCTACATCGGTACCCTCATCGATGATCTGGTGACCAAGGGCACGGAGGAGCCCTACCGCATCATGACCAGCCGCTCGGAATACCGGCTGCTGCACCGGCAGGACAACGCCGACCAGCGTCTGACCCACATCGGTGCTAAGATCGGTCTGGTTTCTCCTGAACGTCTCCGTCAGGTGGAAGAAAAGTACGAAGCTGTCCGCCGGGAGGTAAACCGGCTGGAAAGCAACGGCGTCCCCGGGAGTCCGGAGCTGAACGCCATGCTGGAAAGCAGAGGCTCCGCCCCTGTGGCCAACTCCGCAAGGCTGGCAGACCTGCTGCGCCGCCCGCAGGTGACCTACGCCGACATCGCTCCCTTTGATGAAAGCCGCCCGGAGCTGCCTGCCTCCGTTACCGAGGAAGTGGAGATCCAAATCAAGTACGCCGGGTATCTTGCCCGGCAGGAAAAGCAGGTGGAGGAATTTAAGAAGGAAGAAGCCCGTCGGCTTCCCGCTGATTTGGATTACAATTCCATCACCGGACTGCGTCTGGAGGCCCGGGAAAAGCTGCAGCAGATCCGTCCCATGTCCATCGGACAGGCTGGCAGAATCTCCGGTGTCAGCCCCTCGGACATCGCCGTGCTGCTGATCTGGCTGGAACAGAGAAAATAAAGAAATCCTGTAGGGCGGGCTGCCCTCAGCCCGCCGCAAACCGGCTCAGTCTCACAGATTGCGGCGGCTTGAGGGCAAGCCGCCCTACATCAGCATAATACAAATGGGCGGCCTGATCATAGGCCGCCCAACATATTTATCATATCATAATCAAAAGGAAAAGTCAACGCCTTTTGTCCGTCCTCCAAACAAATCTGTGTTCTGCACAAATACATTTTCGTCACTTTGGATAATATTCCATCTTGAAAAAGCATTTTTCTTGTGATATCTTATAGACACAAAGAGGTGATACCAATGTACAGGTAAATTTCAGAGCGTGATCTCAAAAAGCAATCTATTTAAAAAGTAGGATCTGTCAAAAGCAGACACATGTAAGTTTAAAGTAGGAGAAATCCAAAATAAAAAACATCCCCTGCAAGTTAACAGAAACGAAATATAAAAGAAAAGCATAATCAGAGAACACGACAAAAAATACCTGACAAAGGAAAAATCTCTTACCGGTTCTTCCAATGCTTAAGAAGTCTGAAAAATATGCAGGACGCATGAAGTGAGAAGCAAAAATCAAAGGCAAAGCAAATGGAAAAAAGATAAGACAAAGCAAGAAAGAAACCTGTTACAGCTGAAAACATAAGCAATTCGCTTAAGTGAAAAGCAAAAACAAAAAACTTTCAAAGCAATGTAACAATCAAAAAACCAAAAGCGAATGCTTATGAAAAAGCAATATCCAGTTCAGACATCTAATAAGAAAGCAGAGGAAAACCACAAGGCGATTCACTTGGTCGAAAAATCAATTCCGACTTATAAGAGCGTTCCGCTGAAAGGAACAGAAACTGGGTAGAAATAAGAATTGTGGAATGAGAAATAAGATCAAATGAAACGTCAATCTGCAGAATGCGGAGGTAACCAAGATGTTAGATACCAAGAATGAACAGAAATGACCCTTGACTACACAAAAATTGTTTCGATGGCAAGAAACAAGTAGTCAAGGGTCATTTCACTGCGCGTAGCACGCGCAGGCAGTTCGTGTTCGGCTGGGCGATTTTCGTTACGCCTCCTGGGTACCGCTCGGTATCGTTACATTGTTTGTTAAGTCCCGAAAGGGGCTTATTTTTTTCGGATGGTCAGCAGGACACATCCAAAGTAGTGCTTTTCCCGCAGGAATCGGTCCAGGCTCTCCCCGTAATGGTCCGGGCCTGTGGAATTTTTATAGGTATTATACCCCACAAAGCCTTTTTCCGTGTGGTGCAATGCCACAAAATGGGCACCCAATTTTGTTTTTCTGTGCCAACGGTAGAACAGGATGCAGGCATCGGCATTTTTTGCCGCCTCGTCAAATTTTCTCCGATCCACTACCAGCTCCACCGGGAAGCCCCAATTCCGGAAGCACACTGCCGGTCCCCAGAAGGAGGTGCCTGCGTTGCCGTGGATCAGAGGCAGCTGCCATTCATAGTAACGGATCAGCTGGTCGATGTCCGTTTTGTAACCCATGAGCCGCAGGGCATTGTGGGTCGCCACCCAGCCGCAGCCCACCTGCGCCGAGGGCCGGAAGCCATAGCGGTGCTCGTTGAGGGGAATGTGATTTTGATTATAGATCAGGTCGTTCATAAACACTTCGGTATAAACAGGAATGTAGGGGGCGGCGTCCTCGGCGCCCCGTGGGGCAGCAGCTACGCATGTGCCATACAGTCGCCGCCACAGCCATTGTACTGCCGGGGCATCCGGGAGGCCGCCCCCTACATACATTTCATTTTACTTTTCCAGAGGGTGGGCTTCGATGTAGCGGTCCAGAATGGCGGCTGCGGTCATGACCATCCGGGCGCAGGGGCGCTTGGCGTAAAATTCTGCGGTGCGGGGGGTAGGATTGGGGTCGGTGGGGGGATTTTTCAGAATTTCCCGGCAGAGGATGCTGCCGCATTCTGCCCGGAACTGCTCCGCCAGCTCCTGAACGTCTTTATACAGAGCCTTCTTGTTGCAGTCCTTCTCGCCGGGCTCCTCATAGCCGTAAAGCAGGCCCAGCACCATGTACATACCGCTGACTGCGCCGCAGACCTCCCGCATCCGGCCAATGCCGCCGCCGAAGGGAGAAGAAATACGCAGGGCTGTCTTGTCGTCCAGTCCGGTGATGTCGTTAAAGGCCAGAATGACCGCCTGTGCGCAGTTGGCACCGGTCAGAAATAATTCGCCTGCCTTGATGCTGTGATCCATAAAGTTACCTCCATTTTCTGCAGGGCAGGTCATGCCCCGTCTTATAGATATACTGTATCACAGCAGCCCCCGCTTTACAAGTAAAACCGAATCTGGTAGAATAACCAAAAAACGAGGGGGAACCTTTTATGCTTAACCTGCTTCTGGCGGTTCTCAGCAGCGCCCTGGTATCCATCACCATGCGGCTCAGTGAATCCAAGGTCAAAAACAATGTGGCCATGCTGGCGGTAAACTATGTGATGTGCGCCCTTCTGGCTTGGGGTTACACCGGCTTTGCCCAATGGTATCCCAGCGTCCCCGGGACACCTCAGGCCTGCGGGCTGGGCCTGATAAACGGCGGGCTGTATCTTGCAGGCTTTTTGCTGCTGCAGCGGAATATCCGGTGCAATGGCGTGGTGCTGTCCTCCACCTTCCTAAAGCTGGGACTTCTGGTGAGCATGGTGGTCAGCGTTCTCTTCTTCCGGGAGCGGCCATTTTTCTGGCAGTGGCTGGGCTTCTTCCTTGCGGTGGCAGCCATCGTCCTCATCAACTACCGTCCCGGCGGCAAGCAGGCAGACAGCAAATGGGGGCTGCTCCTGCTGCTTCTGGCAGGAGGCGGCGGTGATGCCATGAGCAAGGTCTTTGAGGAACTGGGAAATCCTGCCCTCTCCAATCATTTTCTGCTGTATACCTTTTTAACGGCTTTCGGCCTCTGCGCCATCCTGTTTGGCCTGAAACGGGAGAAGGCCGGTATCCGAGAGGTCTTCTTCGGCCTGCTCATCGGCATTCCCAACTTCTTCTCCGCCAAATTCCTGCTGGCAGCCCTAAAGACGGTCCCGGCGATGATCGTCTACCCCGTATGCAGCGTGGGCACCATTCTGGTAGTCACTTTGGCAGGCGTCCTGCTGTTCCGGGAGCGGCTGGAAAAGAAGCAGTGGCTGGCGCTGGGGATGATCCTGATGGCACTGGTGCTGCTGAATGTCTCGTAAATGGGCATTTATCGTACTGTCATAAAACGGTGTCATTGCGAGGAGCCCCAAAGGGGCGACGTGGCAATCCCCTCCAAAGGTCCACGCAGGACCACAAAATGATAAATTCCGGAAACTTTGGGGGGATTGCCACGCCAGTGTGCGCACTGGCTCGCAATGACATGTGTTGTTCGATACACATCGATAAATTACGATTTATACCGCTTACGCTCCGGGGCAGTTTTTGCTGCCCCGGAATTCTTTTTTTGAATTATGAATACAATTCTACAAAATGTTCAAGAATAATTCAAATTCAACCCATTGACTTTTTTAGCACTCTCTGGTATAGTGTGCTTAGCACTCAGAGAGATTGAGTGCTAAGGAAAGGAGGAGGCACATGGAACTTACCGAGCGTAAGAAAAAGGTACTGCGGTCCGTCGTAGACCTGTACATCCGCACCGCCGAGCCGGTTGGCTCCAAGGCCATCACGGCCCTGCCGGATATGAAATACTCCTCCGCCACCATCCGAAACGAAATGGCGGACCTGACCGCCATGGGTTATCTGGAGCAGCCCCACACCAGTGCGGGCCGCATCCCCTCCGCCGCAGGTTACCGGCTGTATGTGGATGAGCTGATGCTGGACTACCGTCTGTCCATCGACGAGACGAAATCCATCAACACCGCCATCGAGGAAAAAATGCAGCGGGTGGACAAAATGGTGGAGAAAATGGCCAAGCTGGTCTCTCAGGCCACCAACCTCCCGGCCATCTCCGCTGCCTCCCGCAGCGGCAGCGCCCGGGTCCAGCACTTTGAGCTGGTCCAGTCCGGCAAGGGCAGCATCATTCTGGTGCTGATGCTGGAGGGCGAGCAGGTGGTGAACAAGCTCATCAAGCTGCCGGTTTCTCTCACGGAAATGGATTTGAAGCTTTTAAGCGCTGTGCTGAACGCCTCCATGACCGATCTGGCTTTGGAGGAATTTACCGCCGAGCTGATGGAGAAGGTCATGCGCTCCGCCGGAGCCGCTGCCCCTCTGGTGCCCGTGATTTTGGACTTTACACAGGAGACTTTGAAAAATCACGGCTCCACCAACATGGCTGTCTTCGGCCAGTCCCGGCTGCTGGGACTTCCTGAGTACCAGGATGTAAACAAGGCCCAGCGGGTGATGGCTTCCATTGATGAGGATGCCTTAAGCAATCTTCCCGCTGTTATGCAAAATTCCAACGGCACCAAGGTGCTGGTGGGTCCGGAAAATGTGGCGGACGAATTGAAGGATTCCTCCGTTGTCATGACGAAATTCGACATCGGCGAAGGCATGCAGGGTATGATCGGTGTGGTGGGTCCCACCAGAATGGACTACGCACAGGTCACTGCGAGACTGAGTTACTTTGCAGAAAGCCTCAGCAAGATGTTCGCCAAGCCCGAACAGGCACATCTGCCGGAGAGCAACAACGAAGAATAACAGATTCCCTCGTAGGGGTCGATGCCCACATCGATCCTTCCCGCCAAGGTCGGTCCCATAAGGGCCGATGTGGGCATCGGCCCCTACGCAGGTTTCCATAGGAGGAATGAACGTGGCAGAAATGGAAAAAGAAATGAACGAAACTCCCGCCGAGGAGACCGTTGAGACTGCGGAAGAAGTGGTCGAAACCAATCCTTGGGAGGAAAAATATAACGCTGAGCGGGATGCCCACCTGAGAGTGGCTGCAGAGTTTGACAACTTCCGCAAGCGCACCATCAAGGAGAAGGAAGCCTCCTACGGTAACGGCAAGGCCGATGCCGTGGCCAAGATGCTTCCCGTCTACGACAATCTGGAGCGGGCACTGAATCAGCCCACGGAAGATGCCGCCTACAAGAAGGGCGTGGAGATGACCATGAATGAGCTGGTAAAGATTTTTACCGCACTGGGCGTGGAAATCTTCGGAAATGTGGGCGACGCATTCGACCCCAACCTGCACAACGCCGTCATGCACATCGATTCTGAGGAGCTGGGCGAAAATACCATCGCGCAGGTCTTCCAGAAGGGTTTCAAGATTGGCGAGAAGATCGTACGGTTTGCCATGGTGCAGGTCGCCAATTAAGTCACTGCTTCGATGTCATTGCGAACCAGTCCGCAGACTGGTGTGGTGACCGAAGGGAATGCCTGTGGTGCAATCCCCATAAACGAAGGAGATTGCTACGTCGCTTCGCTCCTCGCAATGACATGCAATTTATTACTTTGTTAAAAAATTTAGGTTTTATATAGGAGGAAATTATTATGTCTAAGATTATCGGTATCGACCTTGGTACTACCAATTCCTGCGTCGCTGTTCTGGAAGGCGGCGAACCCGTTGTCATCGCCAACGCTGAGGGCAACCGTACCACCCCCTCTGTCGTTGCATTCAGCAAGACCGGCGAGCGCATGGTGGGTCAGGTGGCAAAGCGTCAGGCTGTCACCAATGCTGACCGCACCGTGGCTTCCATCAAGCGCCACATGGGCGAAAACTACCACGTCACCATCGACGGCAAGGGCTACACCCCTCAGGAGATCTCCGCAATGACCCTGAGCAAGCTGAAGGCTGACGCTGAGGCTTATCTGGGCCAGACCATCACCGAGGCCGTCATCACTGTCCCCGCTTACTTCTCCGACGCCCAGCGTCAGGCCACCAAGGACGCAGGCAAGATCGCCGGTCTGGAGGTCAAGCGTATCATCAACGAGCCCACCGCTGCTGCTCTGGCTTACGGTCTGGACAAGGAAACCGAGCAGAAGATCATGGTCTATGACCTTGGCGGCGGCACCTTCGACGTGTCCATTCTGGACATCGGCGACGGCATCATCGAGGTTCTGGCTACCGCAGGCGACACCCGTCTGGGCGGCGACGACTTCGACCAGCGCATCATGGACTATCTGGTTGCCGAGTTCAAGAAGGCCGAGGGCATCAATCTGGCAAACGATAAGGTTGCCATGCAGCGCCTGAAGGAGGCAGCCGAGAAGGCTAAGATCGAGCTGTCCGGCATGACCTCCACCAACGTCAACCTGCCCTATATCACCGCTGACGCTACCGGCCCCAAGCATCTGGATGTGACCATCTCCCGTGCCAAGTTCAATGAGCTGACCGCCGATCTGGTGGAGCGCACCCTGAAGCCCGTCCGTCAGTCCCTGTCTGACGCAGGCCTGAAGCCCTCCGATCTGGATAAGGTCCTGCTGGTTGGCGGCTCCACCCGTATCCCTGCCGTTCAGGAAGCCGTTAAGGGCATCACCGGCAAGGAAGGCTTCAAGGGCATCAACCCCGACGAGTGCGTTGCTC
>JAFSCK010000136.1 GCA_017436785.1 Oscillospiraceae bacterium
ATTTGGCTAATGGGTATACTTGCATTTCTCCAAATGACACGGCATCGTTGCGAAAAATAGTTCTATAGTTCATTCTTTTGGAAAAAATCAATATCTCTGCTATTCTCGACGCATCAGCGATTGTTGCCTGCCGTATCATAGTATTTATTCTCCTCCATCATATTCAAGTATGTTTTACTGAATATATACTATCATAATTTGGTTGAATATACAAGAACAGCCACAACAGATGGAACTGTTGTGACTGTTAACTGTTTTATGTGCACCACCTATTCTCCGAAGGCCTTGAATCAAACACCGATCATCCGGATCAAATCCGGCAATGCAGGCTCAAATTTCACGCCATACCAGTGGGCAGGATTTTCCTGCGTATATTCGATGGCTTTACAGACAAAATCCGCCGCAATTTTAGAAGCTTCCCATTTGGATTTCCCCTGCATCAGCGCACCGGTAAAAGCTGCCGCAAACATATCTCCGGTGCCATGGTAGTTTTTTTCCACACGGGGATGGGAATAATACTGCCGGACCCCCCCCTCCCGGATGGCAATGCCGGTTTGGCCTTCCCGATAGCCGACACCTGTAAGGATCACGCAAGGGTTCTCCTGCCGGTCCAGCAGCGCCTCTACGTATTTCTCCGTCAGACGCTCCCGATAAGGCAGCCCTGCAAACAGGGCGGCTTCCGTAATGTTCGGAAGTATCACACCCGCCTTCCGGCACAGCCGCTCCATAGCCTCTGCATAAGCATCATCAAAGCCGGAATACAGCTTTCCATGGTCTGCCATAGCCGGGTCTACGATGCTTACGCCGCCGGGTGCCAACAATTCCTCCAAAATTTGTTCTGCCGTTTCCGCTGCCGCAATGCTTCCCAGATATCCCACCAATATTGCATCAAAGGTAATGCCATTTTCTTTCCAATGCCGCCACAGGCCGTCTAATGCATCATCAAAGTGTACCACCGCGGGTTTTCCAAAGCCGCCGGTATGGGTAGACAGCAAAGCTGTAGGCAGAATACAGGTCTCATGTCCGCAGGCAGAGAGGATCGGAAGGGCCACCGTCATGGAGCATTGGCCTACACAGGAGATATCCTGAATCGTCAATATCCGTTTGTACGCCACTTAGTCCACCACATCCATATCCAAGCCCAGCTCCCGGGGCAGGAAGCGGGGGCAGACACTTTCCGTAGTAACGATAACGGAAGCCGCCAGCATGGCGCCAATGTCACAGGCTTCCTTCAAAGACTTACCATAGGTAAGTCCGATGGCCGCACCGGCGCAGAAGGAATCACCGGCACCGGTGGTATCCTTCACCTCCACCTTTCTGGCAGGGCAGAAGCCCTTATCGCCGTGCATATCTGCATAGACGGCGCCCTCGCCTCCCATGGTGACGATCATACTGGGGATCTGGGCCGCTTTTACCTTTCCCGCAAGGATCTCTACCATTTCCTCAGGTGTTTTCCCGGCATAGTCGTCAAAGAACAGGATTCCAGCCTCCTGAATATTACAGACAAAGCATTCAATGGACTGCAGGAAATCCCGGCGCTCCATGGCAATGCTCATATTCGCAACTACTGCATAAACACGCTTATTATGCTTCTTCGCCAGCTTGAAGACACGTTTGACGATTTCTTTATCAATGTCGATCTCCAGAATCACGCTGTCGCAGTTTCCAATAATCTCGTCACCATGCTGGTCCAGAATATCTACGATCGGCAACAAATTGGGTCGTTTGGAGATGGAAGCAACCACATCGCCATCATTGTCAAATACTGCCAGCCACGTACCCATTCCATCTCTGGTAGCACGGATATAGTTTGTATTCACTTTATGGTTTTTCAGTTTTTTCACCACATCCGCACCGGTACCGCTTTCGTCCACAAGACTGATAAGCGTAGGCCGCAACTCACAATTGGCCACATCTTCCGCAACATTCCGGGCCACGCCGCCATGGACCTGCTCTACCCTGCCCCGGTTTCGTCCGGTAGGAATAAAGGTATCCTCTGGATATCCCTTAATATCCACAAACACCGCTCCTACGACAACAATACCCATAAAAGGCCCCTCCGTTTTCTATGTTTTCAATATTATATCATACAATCGCCAAATTGCAACAAAAATGGCCCATCTGGCAGGTATCTTGTTGTTACATCGACAAATTTTTAAAATAGCTATAAGAAAATCTTGCACTGAAAAAAAAATAGGGTTATAATGTTTCCATCAAACCTGCAAACCCATTTTCATTTTAAATTGGAGGGTATTTTATGTCTAGTAATGTACGTCCCGAATCCATGGAGCGTATCACCACTCCGGAGCTGGCACAGAAGTTTATCGATGAGCAGATCGCTGAGGTCCGTGCTCAGGTCGGTGACAAGAAGGTCCTTCTGGCACTGTCCGGCGGTGTTGACTCCTCCGTAGTCGCCGCCCTGCTGATCAAGGCCATTGGCAAGCAGCTTGTCTGTGTCCATGTTAACCACGGTCTGATGCGCAAGGATGAATCTGAGAGCGTTATCAAGATGTTCAAGGACGGTCTGGATGCCAACCTGATCTATGTGGACGCCACCGATCATTTTCTGAATCTGCTGGCAGGCGTTTCCGATCCCGAACGCAAGCGTAAGATCATCGGCAAGGAATTTATCACCGTTTTCGCTGACGAAGCCCGGAAGCTGGAAGGTATCGAGTTCCTGGCTCAGGGCACTATCTATCCTGACATTCTGGAAAGCATGAAGGCTGCCGAGGGCAAGAAGGCTGTTAAGTCCCACCACAACGTCGGTGGTCTGCCCGAGGATCTGCAGTTCGAGCTGGTCGAGCCCATCAAGCTGCTGTTTAAGGACGAGGTTCGCGTAGTTGGTGAAACTCTGGGGCTGCCCCACGCCATGGTTTACCGTCAGCCCTTCCCCGGTCCCGGTCTGGGTGTCCGCTGCCTCGGCGCCATTACCCGCGACCGTCTCCACGCCCTGCGGGAAGCCGATGCCATTCTGCGGGAAGAGTTCGAGAAGAACGGCCTGAATGAGAAGGTCTGGCAGTATTTCATTGCTGTGCCCGATATCAAGAGCGTCGGTGTCAAGGACGAAAGCCGTTACGAAGGCTGGCCCGCCATTATCCGCGCTGTCAATACCAAGGACGCTATGTCCGCCACCATCGAAGAGATCCCCTACGCCCTGCTGCACCATATCACCTACCGCATCACCCACGAAGTAGAAGGCATCAACCGCGTCCTCATGGATCTTACCCCCAAGCCTATCGGTACTATTGAGTGGGAATAATCACAGATGTGCTTGCAAAACTGATTTTCGCTGAAAAGGCATAAATTTTTTCGCTAGATAGACCTTGAAGGATTTTTCCTTTGAGGTCTATTTTTTTACGCAAAGCACGGTGAAACCTTGAGTTGTTGAGACTATATGTTATAAAACCGGCATTTCATATACATGATTTATACTCTTTTCAGCCATCGAAATGAGCGAAAAAGGGTTTGCCCCATGACAACAGAAATTAAAAAGTCGTTGCAGCGCAATCACTTTTCGAATCAGCACCAGCAAATGATACTGATTTGATACGATTTCTGTTATCATCCCGATAATCTCACACAAGAGGAAAATCCCTCCTGTTTGAACGCTTAAGTTCAAGCAGGAGGGATTTTTTATTTGTCCTGTTTTGATTTTCGGTTCGGGAAATAATCCTCCATCCATTGGGTGTACTCCTCTACGGATATCTTTCCCTCAGTACATTCATCACGCATGGTCAATGCCTGATACTTCCATTTCTTGAAGTCAGCTTCTTTAATTTGATTGACCTTCACACGTGCTGCATACCGTTTGTAATATTTGTTGTAAACCGGAAGTGCTTTGTTGTCAGCAATCTTTGCTTTATAGTTTTCCACCGCAGCAAGTTCCTGACAGTTCTTCGTTTCCCCGGGAGCTACCCGATCACAATAATTGGTATCGTAGTTGCCCTTCATTATGAAGTATTTCCCGCAGCGCTTACATTTGCGGAAACGCACATTGGCTTCCAACATTTTCGTAAATTCCAGTTCCAATATTTCAGCCACGGAGCCAAATTCATATTGGATTCGCATAAAATGAGGAATTGCCAAATGTGTCGCCAGTTCTTCCGGCAACGCCCCCAATTCTTTCGCCAGTGCAGTAATCTCATCATTCACAGTGAGGGGATTTTGAAGCCGCCATACGTTTTTCTCAACTGGCATACCATAAGGCATTTTCTTTTGGGGACCTGACTCAACAGAAAAGGAAACTCGCTCTGTTCTCCTTGATGTTTCCGGTTGATCACGATAATAGCGGTACAGACTATATCGTTCTGCTGGATGTAAATGCCCTAAAACGGAGGGATGGCAGCTTTCATCAAAACAGAATTTAATCAGATCCAGATATTCCTTTTGCAGTTCTGTCAAATAACGAACGTACCATGCCAGTTTTTTTCGCATATCCTCATTGCCTTCAAACTTAGGAGGACATATTCCAGAATAAAGGGATGCATAAGCAATATCCTCCACAGCTGCAAAAGAGTGCATATATTCAAAAAAATCATCTGCCATGGATTGTGCCTTACTATATATTTTTGTTTTGATGCTTTTTTCACGTTTTGGAGCTGCTCTCTTCTCTATGATTTCTTCCAGTACTCCCCAAAAAATACGCACAGCCTTTGAGGCTGTTTGAAAATCAGCGTAGATAAAATCCAGCAGACCTTCTCCATAATACAGATTGATCTTGGCGCTACTGAAAATATTGATAAAGGGTTCCATAGGAATGGAAGGGTGATCCCCGTAATACCGTGCACGATCTGCAAGCCCCTCTTCAAAATCTACACGATACTTTTCCTTCATCTTCTCCATCAATTTATGATTTTTCGCTTCCTGGGATTCATTGAATTCTCTATCTGATCTCGTTTCTTTTGAATCTACCCGGGACAAAACTCCATTTCGCTGATCTTCTTCCTCCTGAGCTTTATCAATGTAATAGTCCATCCAATAATACTCTTGGCCTCCATCCACATGGATTTGAAACCGCCGCTCTTCCGGATAGAAGCATACCGTATTGGTGAAATAATCAAGCGTTATATGTTTACGATTGGAACGTAAAATACGGTATTTATCATATTCTGTTAATTTATACTCAGAATAATCTTTGTCCATGATTTCACCTTCTTTTGGAAAATGTGGATCTCCAGCATTTTGGAGAATTTATATCGCTACAAACAACATTGTACAAAACTATTGAAATATTGTCAATATCCGTCTATAATCCATTCAGAGAGAATGAGATTGACGAAATCTTATTCTCTCATTTTTTATACAGACGAAACGTCTGAGAAAGGAGTAAACTATGGCAAAGAAATTTTTAATGACAGCAGAGGAGGTTATGGATGAGTTGGGTGTCTCCCGTGCATTTGCTTACAAGCTCATGCAGAAGATGAACAAGGAGCTGGCCGAAAAAGGATTTACCGTGATCAACGGTAAAGTCAGCCGCAAATACTTTGAAGAACAGTTTTATGGCATGACAGAAACCAATCAGAAGGGGGTGTAATGTAAATGGCCGCATACAAAGATAAAAACGGCAAATGGTACATTTCAGTATATTACGATACCTGGGATGGAAAACGCAGCCGTAAAGTCAAGCGAGGTTTTTCTACCAAGCGGGAAGCACTGGAATGGGAGCGGGAATTTCTGAATCAGGAAAAAGGTGATCTGGATATGACCTTTGCTTCTTTTGTGGAGCTGTACAAAAAGGATATGAAAGATCGTCTGAAGCTCAATACATGGATCATGAAAACCAGCGTCATTGACCAGAAGATTCTCCCCTATTTCAAAGACAAAAAGATGTCCGCAATCAAGGCTACCGATATCATTGCGTGGCAGAACACTTTACTGACATGGCGTGATGAAAAAGGAAAAGGCTACTCCCCTACTTATCTGAAAACGGTCCACAATCAGTGCAGCGCCGTTTTCAACCATGCTGTCCGGTACTATGAGCTGAAAAGCAATCCTGCTGCAAAGGCCGGTAATATGGGCAAAGAAAAAACGAAGGAAATGCTGTTCTGGACAAAACCGGAATATCTGAGTTTTTCCCAGGCTATGATGGACAAACCTGTTTCCTATTACGCATTTGAAACGCTTTACTGGTGCGGTCTTCGTCTGGGCGAGCTGCTGGCTCTGACAACCGAGGATTTTAACTTCGAGAAGCAAACCATCCGGATCAACAAATCCTATCAGCGTATCGACTGTGAGGATGTCATCACAGATCCCAAAACACCCCGCAGCAACCGTACCGTACAGATGCCTGATTTTCTGGCTGCGGAAATGAAAGATTACATTCGAAGTCTCTATGGTCTGGCACCTGACGAACGGATCTTTCCTATTTCCAAAAACTATCTGCATCGCGAAATGGATCGGGGCTGTGAGGAAACCGGTGTGAAGCGGATCAGAATCCACGATTTGAGACATAGTCATGTTTCGCTGCTCATTGAAATGGGTTTTTCAGCGGTTGCCATTGCCGACAGAGTTGGTCACGAAAGCATCGATATTACATATCGATACGCCCACCTTTTCCCTACTACCCAAAAAGAGATCGCTTCAAAACTGAACGTAGAGAGGAGCTAACAATGTCAGCTAAAAATTTAGACAAACATAACCGCGTTCGGAGCCGTCAGGTAGCTTTCCGGTTGTCCCCGGAAGAAGCAGATCTTCTGGATACATATGTGAAGCTTTCCGGTCTGACCAAACAGGATTATATCACCAGCAGGCTGTTAACCAAGGATATTGTTGTTCAAGGAAATCCCAGAGTTTATAAGGCTCTCCGGATTCAATTGGAAGATGTTCTCATGCAGCTTCAGCGTATTGCTGGTAGTTCCGATATTGGTCCGGAACTGATGGATACGATCCGTTTCATTTCCAACATTATGAATGGAATGAAGGAGGAACCGTATGTCTGAGGACAAAAGAAAACCGGCTGCCCCGATTCCATCTGTTGGCGCAGATGGGGAACAGCCGACTTCTGTAGATAACAATGAAATTATATCAGGTGATTTGGGAGAAATCAACCTCGAAGCCAAACTATCTGATGAAGAATTCGACGAAATTCAACGCAGATTGAATTCAATGAATCTGCCCGGATATCTTCCTACAATAACAATGGAAGAATTGTATGAAAAAGTATATCAGAGCAAGCGCCAGTCATTGACGGCTTGCTCTACCCCGGTGTCTATTTGCTGGCAGGTGCACCCAAATACGGCAAATCATTTCTGGTAGCACAAATGGCTTACCACATCAGCACCGGACAGCAATTCTGGGGACGAGCAGTGCAAAAAGGACCAGTCCTTTATTTTGCATTGGAAGATCCGGAAGAACGTCTCCAATGGCGGATGTTCCGGATGTTTGGTGTTGAGAGTACCAGTGACCTCCATTTCGCAGTTTGTTCTGACAAGCTTAGCAAAGGGCTGGAAGAACAAATGAAAAGATTTCTGAACGAGCATCCCGGCACACAGCTTATCATCATCGACACACTTAAAATGGTACGAGAGGGAAAGGACGATTCTTACAGCTATGCAAAAGATTACGATGATATCGGAAAGCTAAAGAAGTTTGCCGATTCCCACAGGATCTGCTTACTGATTGTTCATCATACCAGGAAACAAAACTCCGACGATAAATTTGAAATGATCTCAGGAACCAACGGTTTGCTGGGTTGTGCCGATGGAGCTATGATCCTGCACAAAAAGGATCGGTATGACATCAACGCAACATTGGAAGTCATTGGCCGTGATATTGCTGGTCAGAAGCTATATCTGATCCATGAGCAGGACCACCTGACTTGGCAAGTCGAACGGGAGGATACGGAACCCTATAAGCAGCCCCCTGATCCTATACTAATTTCCATCTCAAATTTCGTAACCGAAGTCCATCCCCAATGGTATGGAAGTCCTTCAGATCTTGCAGCATTGTTGAACACGGATATAAAGCCGAATAAACTGACAAAGCATCTGAACGTTAATGCCAGCAGACTACTGGAAAAGCACTCTATCCAATATGAGTGCAAAGCTCGTCATGAGGGCAGACGTATTTCTCTGCGTTTTATCCACTCAGATCCATAAGCGCGACGATACGCGACGATTGCGACGATAAAAAGCAGCGCTCAATTCTATCGTCGCAATCGTCGCAATCGTCGCAACCGTCGCGCCCGCCCCTCGCATCCTCCGTCCCCACGCTGATATCCGCAGAGCTCAGCGTGGACATGTAGGGAGAATCACAAAGTTTTCTCCCTACCAACGGGCAGAAAATCATGAGCATTTTACGCTGCGAATGATTCTCTGACCGTACCGGAATTTATGGTTTGTGGCCACAAAACAAGCCATAATTTCCGGTCAAGGCTTCCGCAGAAGCCGCACTCCCCGTTCCCCCTCGGAGAGCCCACGATACTTTGCAGCCGGTATGGATGAAAGTATTATAGTGGGTTATTACACTTTGTAAAAGTGCCCGCTCTCTCCGTTCCCCTTCTAAATCTACCGCTGAACAGTCAGCAGAAAGGAGCCTAATGGCAAGAAACGACGGGATTGACCGTACCATAGCAAGAAACGTAAATCTTACCGCTTCCAAAATCGCAAACACACAACTACATAATGAGCGAGAAAAGGAATCCTATACAAACCCAGACATCGTACCGGAACGACTCCCCTACAACGTCCACTACAAGTCCCCTACCGGTAGTTACGCAGAAATGTTCGAACAGCTGAAGGCTGACGGAGTCATCTCCACCCGTGGTCTGAAGGACGATGCCAAAATCTACGGCGAGCTGATCTTCGATGTAACCTCCGCCTACTTCTACAATCATGGCGGCTATGAATTTGCAAAACAGTTTTACGCCGATGCCTACAAAGCCGCCGTGGAGATTGTTGGCGGAGAAGAATACATTATCTCTACAGTGATGCACGCAGATGAACGGAACAAAGCCATGTCAGAAGCCCTGGGCGAAGATGTTTTCCATTACCACCTTCATGTGGTGTACATCCCAGTTGTGGAAAAACAAATACTCTGGAGCAAGCGATGCAAGGATAAATCACTGATCGGCACCGTAAAAGAAACTGTCATGTAGGTCAGCAGCAGTAAGAAATGGCTCTCCAAACCTACCTTGGATGAGGACGGAAATCCTGTTCTCAATTCCAACGGAAAGCCGATCCTCAAAAGATCCTACAGCGTTCTGCAGGATGATTTCTACAATGCCATACGCACCGCCGGATACACCGACGTGGAGCGCGGTGAGCGTGGCAGTACCGAGGAACATCTGACTGTCACCCAGTTCAAGGTCGCACAAGAAACTGCCCGTCTGGAGTTTTGGAGGCTCAGGTCGAAAGGAAAGAACAGCAGCTTCAGAAGATCGAGCAGAAAACAAAAGTTAAAAAAGTACAGGCTGCCACTTTCGAGGAGATCGACAGCATGGGCAGAAAAACCTTCACGGGAAAACTGGAACTCTCTGCCCAGGAGGGCGAGCGACTAAAGGATTTGGCAAAACGAGGAATTGCTGCCACCTCTTCCCTTTCGGATCTGAAAAAGAAACTGGAAGCTGCCCGAAACGATGCCCGCATCTGGAAAGAACGCTATGAAAAACTGTTTGAGCAAACTAGAGTTTTTGTAGCGGCTATGAAGAAAGCCCCGGAGAAAATGAAAGCTTTTATGGCTCATATTCTACACTCCGAACCGGACAAAACCGCACCGAAAAAGGAGATCGTATCACAGATCACGAAATAACGTCTTGACCCGGAAAAATCACAAATAATCCCATGGGAGAGTTTCTGACAATGCCTGGCATCATTCGGAGCAATCCCATCGGAAAATCACCCCATTTTCCCGGCTCTTGAGCTGGAGAAAATCTACAATTTAGGAGGATACTTTTGAAAACAGGACTTACCAAGAAGCAAAAAGTCACCGAGGTATATTACAATGCAAAAGACCCTATCGCCGAGGTCTACACCCACGATACAAAGCTGAAGAGACGACTGTTGGCCTATGCAGCCAAGTTTCCGGAACGGTGCCAGCAAACCGACGATGACGAGCAAGGCGGTCTTCGCTTCGAGATTGATAAGAACAGAATCAGCATTTGCTTAACAGCCCCCTATTCTCAGGAGCGCCGGGACGCAGCAAGTATGCTGGCTAAGAAAACAAACACCTTCAAGAACGCACAATAAGAAGGCTGTTATGAAAAAGTTTTTTCTGAATTGACCTTTATCAAACAAAAATGCTCTGCTACGGATGGCAGAGCATTTTGTTTATTCTTGTACAGCTTTGGGAGGATATCACAAACACAGCTGTCATAGAACTGATTACTCAGCTGCGTTGATCCCTTCCTCCATTCTGATTATGCCTTGAACAAATCAGCATAGCCCATGGCGCACAGGTTCTCATAGCTAATCCTGATAGCTTCAAGAGGCGTGCGATCATATGTCTTATCCTGCTCGATGAAGAAGAACTCACAGCCACAACGGATTCCTGTCTCAATACACTCTGCAATTGGCAGGGAGCCTTCACCAACCTCGGCAAATTCTACAATCGCATTCAGACTGTCACCACCCATGCCCAGCTGAGCATACTTGGCACCGTTCACACGATAGTCCTTCAGATGCAGCAGACGGACACGGCCATCGTAGTTCTCAATAACCTTGACAGGATTGAAACCGCCCCGCTGAATCCAGTGAATGTCCAGTTCAAAGCCATAGTTATCGCCGTGATCCTTGAGAATATCCAGCACAGTCTTGCCATTGTGCATAGCCAGTTCAAAATGGTGTGTATGGAAGTACAGATCAATGCCGTACTCTTTCAGTTTTTTACCCATGGCATCGGTCTGCGCTGCAAAGGCAACCGCTGCCTCGTAGCTGCCGCAGGCTGCTGGAGAAGTGGCACCGATACGGACAGCAGTTGCTCCAACTGCCTTGCAGTCTGCCACGATCTTGTCAAAATTTTGCTCCAGATTGTCAAACCAGGCATCGTACTGATTGCCCATCGGAGCCAGCATTGCCGTCATAGCACTGACCTGGATGCCGAAGTTTTTCTTTGCCTTCAGCAGCAGCGCAATGTTTTCTTCATTCATGGTAACCTGGCTGACTTCCACATGGTGGATGCCGATTTCTGCTACCTGCTTCAGTGTCTCATAAAGACCGATTTCCCGGATCACAGGGGCTACAGTGCTCAGCTGCAGACCAATTTTCGGATTTGCCATAAGAAACCTCCTGTATGTTTCATTCGATTTTTTCTAATGTTATTAGTGTTTGTTAATAGTTGTGATTCTCTGCCACAGCGCCGCTTCTGTATGCATCCATGAGCCGCAGAAGATCGTAAACCTGTTCTCTCAGCTCCACACCTTCATCGGTTTCGGATACCTTCATCCGCTCTTCCATGGTTTCAAAGATGACGGACTCATTGTCGATATCGTGATTGGATTTCAAAGCCTCCTGACGTCCAGCAAAGGGCTGATGGGACACGATCCGGTAATACCGGGAACCGAACAGCAGTGTGTAGCCAGCAATGCCGGATGTCTTCTGATAAGCCCGGCTGAAGCCGCCGTCGATAACCAGCAGCTTACCACCGCCCTTGATGGGACTTTCGCCCTTTCTGGCCTTTACAGGAACATGACCGTTGATAATGTGGCAGTGAGGGCCGTGCAAACCAAATTCACTCAGCAGCATATTGCAGACAGCAGGATCGTTGTAGTAGGAATAGTAGGCATTCTTGGGCTCTGCCTGGGCACTTTCATCCAGGATGAACCGCCGTTCAAAAGTAGCCATCCGTTCCCGTCCGAAGATGGGGCTGTTCCGGCCTGCCCAAAGCCACCACAGGAAGTCCATGCCGAATTCACGTTCTTCTGTTCCCCGTTTATCATAGTAAGCTTTTCTGGCAGTACGGTCGGCATAGTCCATGAATTCCTTACCGGTTCTTCTCTTACCGCCGATGGTGAAGGACAGGAGCTTTCCGTCTTCGGTCATGGGTACGCAGCTGTGAAGCAGCAGATTGCCATTGTAGACTTTATAGAGGCTACCCTTGGAATACAGGAACCGGATATGCCGCTGAAGCTTTTCAGACTGTCGGAAGGATTCTGTCAGCTGATCGATGACGGAATTTTCTTCTGCGGTCAGTTCATAGGGATGCTTGGGGTCCACCGTGGGGAAATCGCAGTCTTCCAGATGGTAGACATTGTCCCCGATGGTGATGGTCTTCTCCTCATAATTGATCCGGTGCAGCAGAGCCCGGTCTTCCATCTGGAATTCACTACGGCCAGTACCTTGGCTCCCTCCAGCTTGAAGAGGATCATGGTGATCGCCTTGTACATTCGGGAAGACAGCAGCTTGTCCTTTTCGGAATAACTGTCATCATTGGTCAGCTTGATATCGAAGCAGTGGGTATCACAGTCCTTGTAAACCTCGTTGGCAAAGACGGATAGTGGCCGCAGGCTGATGCCATAACCGGTTTCGATGACGTCCAGATTGTTGTACCGGATGGAATTGCTCAATACCGTGGCAACCAGGGTCCGGGAGCCGGAAGCGGCACCCATCCACAGAACATCGTGGTTGCCCCACTGAATGTCCACATTGGGCTGCTCCATAAGGCAGTCCATGACGATGTCCGCACGAGGACCTCGGTCAAATATATCACCAACAATATGCAGATGGTCGCAGGTCAGAGTTTTGATGACAGTGCAGATGGCATCGATGACTGCATTTGCCTGACCCAGACGAATGATGGTGGCCAAAATGGAGCTGTACTGATCCAGCAGGAAACCATCCTCGTCGCAGAGGTTGATAAGCTCATCAATCAGGGACTCATAGCCTGTGGGAATGTAGGAGCGGACCTTGGCCCGGGTGTGCTTTACAGATACATAACGGCAGAACTGAACCAGCTGGTGGATGCTAGTCAGATACCAGTCATCCAGATCCTGCTTCCCTTCTGTCACCAGGCTCAGTTTTCCCTCAGGATAGTAAATGAGAGTAGCCAGATCATTGATGGCCTCTTCAGAGAGCTGCTCACCAAAAAATTCCTTCAGCTTTACCTTTACTTCACCGGAGCTGGACTCCAGAATGTGCAAAAAAGCTTCGTGTTCACCGTGGATGTCGGACATAAAATGTTCCGTACCCTTGGGAAGATTCAGAATCGCTTCCAGACGGATTACTTCGTTGCTGGCATCCTGCACTGTGGGAAACTGTTTTGCAAGGAGCTTCAGATAACGAAGCTCACCAGGGGTATAAATCATTTTATTGTCCATAGAAGTTACCTCTTAGCCGCCCAGATTCTCCAGGAATTTCTTCTTCATTTCAACGCCATATTCGGCATATTCGCCGGACTGAAGCTTGCCAAAGCCTACAGCAATGGCCTCGTCCCAGCTTTCCTTTTCGCGATTGACCAGAATGGGATAATAGTAGACGTTATTCTTTTCAGCGGCATCGCAGTCACCGGGAGCATCGCCAACCATGACCACCTTATCCAGGTCATAGCCGAACTTCAGCATGGCAGCAATGCAGGCAGCCTTGGAACCAATATCCTGAGCAAGAACGATATCCGTGTGCTCCAGAAGGCCAAACTTGCCCCACTCTTCTTCAACAGCATCCCGGTTTGCAGAGGAAACCATGGCAACATCAGCGAAAGCATGGGCAGCAGTCAGTCCTTCCTTGGCTCCATTATAGGGAACCTTCAGTTCTTCAGGCAGCTCCACGATGGCAGCGTTGACAGCCTTGGACCAGGACAGGGCCTTTTCCAAAACCAGCTTGGCATCGGGATCGGTAGCTTCTGCGGCAGCCTTGGCAACACCGTCGTTACTCAGTGCAGGGGCAGTATCGGCCCAGTGAACCAGCGCATCCACGCCGGTGATCTTGGTATACTTTCCGTCGATCTCCTTCAGTGCCATGGCAAGACCCTTAAAGCGGTTGATGCCACGGGTCATGGAGAACAGGTTGATGACATTCCAGCGGTCCAGAATTTCCTCTTTCCATTCTTCCAGACCCCATTCGGTGACCATGCAGGGGCCGAAGCAATGGAAGTGCTTGCAGTTCATGGTATCCATGACGCAACCATCGGAATCCACACAAACCAGATAATCGTGCTTTCTTTCAAACGTATCAAAGATAGACATTCTTTCTCCTCCTAATTTCGCAGGGCAGCTCCGCACACAGCGAGGCTGCCCTGTACTTGATTGTTACATTATACGCGGGTATCCCACATACCGCAGAAAGAATCGATGGGGTCGGTACCCTTGAAGGCATCCACGCCCGCAACCAATGCATCCACCAGAGCGTCCATGGTTTCGTCACGGGAATCATAAGTATTGATGTAAGTCCGCAGCATGGGAGCATCTGCCAGCATGGTGGGAAGGTTCACAGAGATACCCACAACAGGCTGCTCATGGACATACCAGGGAATTTCACCGCCGCCCTTGGACACACCAAAGGCAGGATGGCCATTGGCCACATTAAACAGTGAAATTACCAGATCCTGCTTGGAGGTGAAATCTGCGATGGCGTTCTTACCGGCAAAGTACATATTGGCGGAAACCTTCTCACCCGCAGCCATCTGCTTCTGGATCTTCTCCAGGGGGCTTTCATAAATGAATGCCTCAAAGCCCTTTGCGTTCAGGCGCTCGCACAGCTTTTCAGCGGGGCTCTTCTTGGCAGCAGCACCGCCAAACATAGCCATCAGAGCATCCATAGGACCGGAAGTACCCTTAATGGGGACGATCATGATCCGCTTGGTCTTTTCAGGATTCAGAGGCAGGACGCCTTCATCCAGATACTTGACCAGTGTTACAGAATCCCTGGAAACCTGGGCGGAATAAGCCTTGAATTCTTCATTATTCAGAGCAGCTGCCAGTTCTTCATCAGTACCGCACAGCTGATCGGGGGTCATCTTGTGCATACCCTTGGATGCCTTCAGGCCCAGAATTCTGGTGAGGGCTTCCACCATGCGCTCCTCGCTGATGATACCGGTATTATAGGCATTCAGCATAGTAGCATAGTCTTCCGCAGGATCATTGAAGAACAGGAACATATCGCAGCCTGCATTAATAGCAGCAGGCAGCATATCCGCACGCTTCATCTTGTTAGTCATACCAACCATGTGGGAAGCATCGGTGACAACCATGCCGTTGAAACCCAGTTTGTCTCTCAGCAAACCGGTCATGATCTCGGGGCACAGGGTTGCAGGGAGCATTTCGGCATCAGTGATACCGGGCTTGATTTCCCGCATATATTCCGGCAGCATGATATGGCCGCCCATGACAGCTTCCATACCGCCGTCGATCAGAGTCTTATAGACATAGCCATAGGTTTCCATCCACTTGTCCAGGCCGAAGCTGTTGATGTTATTGGACAGATGGGCATCCCGGTAGTCCTGGCCGTTGCCGGGGAAATGCTTGGCACAGCAGAAGACACCTTCGGTTTCGTGGAGGCCATCCATGTATGCCTTTGCCATAGCAGCAACCTTCTCGTGGTCATTGCTGAAGGCACGGGTAATGATTTCTTCGCATTCCCAGTTGTAGGTGATATCCACAATGGGAGCAAAGGCCATGTTGCAGCCGGTAGCCTTGATCTGAACGCCGGAAACACGGCCCATAGCCTAGGCATATTCTGTCTTGCCGGTGGCAGCAACCTTAATGCCGCAGCCCACATGGGTACCGTCGGGGCAGATGCCGTCGCCGCCCTTTTCGGGGTTGCAGGCAATCAGAACAGGTACCTTTGCGTACTTCTGCAGCAGCCGGTTCTGATCCAGTACCTTCTGGCCGGGCATGTTGTTATAGCGGCAGCCGCCCAGATGATAGGTTTCCATCAGTTCCTTCAGGTAAGCCTCATCCTGGGAAGCCGTCAGCTGCCAGAACAGCTGGCCGACCTTTTCCTCAGCGGACATACCGGCGATGGTTGTTTCGACCCATGCAATGTCTTCATCGGTCAGATAGTAGGGTTTTGCTTTCAAATTTACCATGGTTATTTTCCTTTCTGCCTTTTGATGTGTGATAAAAGCATCTGTTAACCGCCCGTAAGTGGCAGAAAGGAAAAACATACCACAATCCCCATGGCAAGAAGATTGGCTCCGGGCGGTTAACAGATACTTTCATTCCGGATCTGAATATATTTGTTAGCCGCCCGACTGTAAGGGAAGAGATGAGTGAACAAATACCGGTAAGGAGAAAAATATGTTCAGGCGGCTAACAAATATATCCCGTTTTCATGTTCCTGTCTGCAAAAATATCTATTAGCCGTCCGAATCAAGCAATGGCAATGTTGATTATGAGCTTGTAAGGAGAAAGGAATCAGACGGCTAATACATATTTTTGCATTTACGATGGGACGGTATGAAGCAATACCGCCCCACCGCATATGTAAGGAGTGCTAAGAGGTTATGTTATTTTCCGGCCTTGGCAGCCTTCCACTCGGCCATCTTGGCACGGACATCCTTGTTGATGTTCCAGATGAAGGTGAAGCACAGCCAGGACAGCAGAGCTGCGACCATGGGGCAG
This sequence comes from Oscillospiraceae bacterium, assembly GCA_017436785.1. Classification (GTDB taxonomy): domain Bacteria; phylum Bacillota; class Clostridia; order Oscillospirales; family Oscillospiraceae; genus Faecousia. The sequence goes on from JAFSCK010000136.1 coordinate 16,490, forward strand.
GCAATGACCATGATCTTGATACCGGCAATGGTACTGGGTGCCTGGTCCAGACCGGCATTGGTCAGAGATGCGTCGTAGCCGATACCGGCAATGATCAGAACGGATGCGGAGTTGGCAATGGTCTGACCAACACGGCGGGACAGAGAGAAGAAGCCGTAGATGGTACCCTCATTGCGCTTGCCGGACAGGTACTCGTTGTAGTCGATGGACTCGGCAACCAGACCCCACTGCATCTGCACGGAAACAGTGACACAGGCAGAAGCCAGAGCAAACCAGATCAGGAAGACCCAGGCGTTCATGGGCTCGGTCATCAGTGCATATGCCAGCAGACCCGCGAAGGCAACGAAGCCAATCATCAAGCAGGTACGGATAATGACCACCAGATCCCACTTCTTGGTCAGAATGGGCGCTGCGGTCAGAATCACGATCATCAGGCCGGTGGACAGAACAGAATAGTAGCCCTGCATACCCACATTCTTCAGAACGTCGATGTACATATAGGAGGTAGCACCCTGGCTCAGAGCCTGAACGCCCATGATGCTGATAGAGTGCAGAACCAGCGCCAGGAAAGCACGGTTCTTGGTGATGATGTTCCAGATATCAGAGATCTTGAACTTCTCAGCATTCTTCTCTTCCTCGGTCTTTTCCTGAATCTGGGCAGGATTGGCCTTGTTACGCTCTTCAGTCAGGAAGTAGTGCAGGAACAGGACGATGCCGCCCACAACAGCCAGAACCATGGAGGTCTTGGCATAACCTTCATTGGAGGTGCCAAACTTCGCCAGGCACTGGGAAATCAGGAAACCGCCCACCATACCGGCAATGGTGGCACCAAAGCCACGGGCAGAAGACAGGGTTGCACGTTCATTGTCATTCTTGGACATGTTGCCAAGCAGGGAGCCCATACCGATGTTCATCATAGTATAGCCGGCTTCGTAGACGATCTTCAGCACAAAGGCTGCTGCGACCATTGCAAAGCCGTCCAGCTTGGAAGGTACAGAATAAAAAGCGATCATGCCGATCATGATGATGGGAATAGATGCCAGGATCCAGGGACGGAATTTATCCTTGCCGGGCTTTGCCTTTGCAAAGCTCATATCCATGATGGTACCCATCAGAGGATCGTTCACTGCGTCCCAGATGTTCCAGATCAGCAGCATTGTTGCCAGAATACCAGGGTTGACTTGCAGATTGACCTGCAGATAGCGGGCCATAAAGCCTGCCACCATGTAGTTGACGATGGTGCCGCCGCAGTCGCCGCAACCATAGCCAATCACATGGGCCAGTGTCAGCTTGTCGGATTTTGCTTTTACCATTGTAAATATTTTCTCCTTTCGCTTGTTGACCGGATTTGGTCTTAATTCAAAGATATTATATTTCATTTTTTCGACAAAAATAATTTACCACTTTTTCTCAGGTGTGCAATCGAACAGAGAAGAAAAGCATCTGTGTTTGTTGAACATAACAAAATATCGTTGACGCTTTCGCCTGTTTCGGGTATAATTAATCATAATTCTTTTACTACGGTGATTCCTATGACACAGATTCCTCCTCACAATACAGAAGCAGCCGTTTCCCGGCAGCTGAAAATCGAAGAATGTCTGCTGCAGAATATGGCGCAGTTGCCCTATGACCGCATTTCTGTTGCAGATCTTTGCCGTCAGATGGGCATTTCCCGCCGACTGTACTATACCTATTTCCCGGACAAGGATGCCTGCCTGATTTCCATTATAGACCGTGTTGTACGGGAGTCCATTGAATCCCTTCCGGATGTACCTATCAATTCCGATTCCATGTTCAGCGTTACCGTGGCCTACCTCAGTTATTGGCGGGAACACGCTGACTTTCTGGATCTGGTTGTCAGAAACAATCTGAAAGCATTGATCGTCGAGCGGAGCTTCCTCTATTTCAAAAACCATGAACATAACGTTCTAAATCTATTGAATACACCTCAGTTCAAAGCGGATGACAGTATTCTCTGGCTCTATGTCGCGATCCGCTATGTTGTGCTTTGGCAATGGCATGAGAACCAGTATGCTCTCAGTGTCGAAGAAATGGCCGCAAAATATCTACGGATGCTGAAACAGCCAATCATTCAGGATCCTGCTTAATCCGGGATACAAAAGGACCGTCCATTTCGGACGGTCCTTTTGCATAAGGGGAAATGCTATGTGAACAAGTAAGGAGTTAGAGAACAATAAATGTACAGCTGCCGGGAGCGATTTCCAGAGTATCGGCGGGAACGGCCTTGCCGGACAGGTCGGGCAGTTCATCGTTTTCGCCCAGAACCAGGTCATTGCCATTCAGGGTCATAACGGTGCTGCGCATACCGTCTTTGCCTGCCAAGGCATAAACCTCTGCTTCCTTGGGCAGGTTCACGGTGGTGACATCGCTCAGAGAGTTGTTGATGACCAGATAGACACAGCCATCCTTGCCGTCCTTACGGGAGTGGCAGTAGATGTGACCCTCAGCCTTTGCGTCATAAACAGTGTTGCCCATGAGACGGTTCCACAGCAGAACGGCAAAGTAGTTGGGACGGGGCAGGTAGGTGCCATGCTTCAGCCAGCCGTAGTCAGAGGATGCCAAGGTGTTGTGGAAGATGACACCGTCAGTGATGGTGCAGAACTCAGCTGCTTCGTTCAAGGTACGTAACACAGCCATGTAGGTGGAGGCCCATGTGGAGCCGCCGCCTGCGGAGTCGCCGGACTCCGTGACCCACATTTCAGCACCGTGAACCAGCTGGTCGCGCTGGACAGCAAAGGCACGGGCTGCATTGCCGGGAACCGCAAGGTAGGCATCCGTGTGGGCAGTATCGGCGGGCCAGTGGGAGTTGGGCATGATGGAGGCGAGGCGCTCGGAAATGCCGCTGTAATAGTGATAGCTGAACACTTCCACCTTCTCCTCGCAGCCCTCCAGCAGCTCAGCAGTGGTGCAGGCGGACAGACCCTCGCCTGCGGGAACACCGGTGGGACCCATCTTCAGCGCAGTGCCGTCGGTGGAATCCGGTCCAACGATCAGAACGTCGGGGTAATTCGCGCGGATCCACTTGTGGAAAATATCCTGATCACGGTGGAAATGCTCCACAGTATAACCCTTGGGGAAACCGGTCCGCTCCAGAACGTTGGGCTCATTGGTAAAGCAGACAGCGTCCACAGGATGGCCGAACTCGATGCTCAGGTCCATGATCTTCTTTGCCTGGCTGGGGTTCCATGGTTCCTCCGCGCTGTGCAGACCCTGGCAGTTGGCGAAGCTGATGATCAGCTTTGCGTCAACAGCATTGACAAAATCGATCAGATTCTTCCACTGCTGCTTGGTCAGCCGGTTCTGGTAGCCTTCCGGAGCAGCGCCCTTATCATCAAAATCATAATAGGTCTTAGTAGCCCAGGTGCCGGAGCAGCGCACCCACAGAGGGCCCAGTTCCTTAGCCAGCTTACGTAGACGGGGATTGGTGGAGTCGATGGGATCAAACCACTGCATCAGCTTCCGCTGCTCATCATGATTGGCGATGGGCGGGAACTTTTCCGTGCCTGCGATCTGACCGGGGGTGTAGGCCTTCCAGAAAGTACCGCCGGTAACCTCGGTCATCTCCACATTGTAGGACATGAGCCGGGGATTCACGGTACGGATCGTTTCAAGATTGCATATTTCCAAGTTGATAGTGGGCATGAATTGCACGCTCCTTTGTGAAGTTATCAACTTTATTATAATTTTTCTTTTTCTTCGTCACAAGCTACAGATTCTGACATCTGTGCGATTTGAAGAAAAAGAAAAACGCGTCCTTTATGCAAGTTGCTTAAAGGACGTGTTTCGATGAACTGAAAATATCAAGAAAAAACGGTAAGCTTCCGAAGCAGAAATTCCAGAATCTGCGCCATCTCCGCTATACTCTTTTTATATCCGCTTTGATGCCAGTCAATGACCAGACTGAACACACCGCTGGTGCAGAACCGGAAGATCTCCTCTCCGTGTTCATTTTGGTTGGCACCAAAATACTGTGCCACCGCATGGTCTTCTTTCGTAAGAAACTGGATGCTGCGCTCCACGATCAGGGACGTTTTTCCACTGTCGCAAAGAGCCTGCAGCAGAGATTTCTGCTGTGCCCAAAACGCAAAGAACGCACAGTTCTGGTCATACATATTTTCCTCCGTCACGATTCTGGATGGCTGCGCCTGCATCCATTGCAGAAGGACTTTGTCCACAATGGCATCCAGCACATCATCCTTGCAATCAAAGAGACGATAGAACGTAAACCGGGAGATACCAGCTCTTTCACATACATCGGATACGGTAACACTGTTGTATGGCTTCGTATCCAATAGCTCCAGAAAAGCAGATTCAATGCTCTGCTGTTGCCTGGCTGAACGTTCTGTAATACACCGTTTGTACATGGGGCACCTCCCTCTCCTGTTTGATCCCATACTATCAAAGTCTTGAGCGAAATGCAAATCCCATTGCCGCAATAATATGTAATTTCTTTATGGGATATCCTGTTCCACTACATCAGGAGGATTGTCCAAGGCATCCGGATGGCTCAATAGGCGCAGGAAATACTTGATGACACTGGCATAATAAAAGCCGTCGCAGATGCGTTCATCCAGATTGAAGGTTAAGTCCAGGTACTTCCGTTCCACGATCTCCCCATCCTTGATCTCCTCTGTCCGGCGCTTCCGGCCAAAGGCGCAGAATACCGGAACTGTGCCGAAATCATACAGATGATGAAATACAGGCTTAATCCCAAGGGAACCTACATTTGTAAAATACACGCTGCCATGGAAAGGGCTGATCTCCAGCAGGAATTTGGGCACCAGGCCGAAATAGTCCATGCATTTCAACACCCAGATAGCAAATTTCAAAACCAGTCTGGGAATTGCCATAAATCCGGCGACAGTGGCATCGGCCGTGGTCTCCATCTCGTTTTTGGCTTCCTCCACCTTTTCGTTAAACTTCCGGTATACCTCTGCTGCACTGTCAGAAGGATGAAGGTGGACCTTGATCAAAGAATCCGGTGCCTGGGCTGTCAGTTCCTTTTTGACTGTCATGCAGACCGCAATATCCTCGCCCCGGGAATAGATC
>JAFSCK010000137.1 GCA_017436785.1 Oscillospiraceae bacterium
ATCACCAGCCAGATCTCGTTGTTGATCATCAAATCCGGAAGCACTTCTGAATATCCTTATACTTACCCATGACCATCAGGGACTTGCCCTCACACAGCAGGGTATCGGGGGTGATAAAGGAATCCAGTCTGCTTCCACTCTTCACGGCCAAAATGTTGATGTTGAACTTTTTCCGGATGTCCAGGCCGCCCACGGTCTTTCCCATCCAGGGTCTGGGAATGGTCACCTCAAAAATGGCATGGTCACCATCCAGTTCGATGTAATCCAGAATATGGTTTGCGCTGTAGCGGATCGCCGTCCACCGGGCCATCTGCTTTTCCGGGTAGACCACCTCATCGGCACCGTTTCGCAGGAGGAACTTTTCCTGCACATCGGTAGCTGCCCGGGATACTACCAGTTTTGCTCCCAGTTCCTTCAGCAGTGACGTGGTTTCCAGAGAGCTCTGGAAGTCATTACCGATGGCAACGATGCACACATCGTAATTGTCCACACCCAGAGATTCCAGAAAGCTCTGGCTGGTAGAGTCGCCGATCTGGGCGCTGGTGACATACGGGAGCACTTCCTGCACCAGTTCTTCCTTGTGATCCACCGCCATAACCTGGTGATTTAAGTCCCGGAGCTTTATAGCAATGTGCTTGCCAAAGCGCCCAAGGCCAATTAGCAATATGGATTTCATATGCATTCCCTCCTTTTTACATCATGTCATTGCGAGGAGGGCAAAGCCCGACGTGGCAATCCCCAAAGATTTCCGGTATTTTTCAGAAGATTGCCACGCCAGTGTGCGCACTGGCTCGCAATGACAGTGGTTATCCAACTGTGATCTTCTCCAGAGGTAGTCTGGAGAGGGTGTTTTTCGTTGCAGGCAGTGTGGCAAAGATCAAAGTCAAGCCGCCAACTCTGCCGAAGAACATAAGACATATCAAAACCAGTCTGGAAACCGTTCCCAAACCGGGTGTGATGCCAAGGGTCAGACCCACGGTTCCAACGGCGGAGGCACTTTCAAACAGACAGGTCATCAGGGGAAGGTTTTCTGCCCGGCTGATGATCATGCCGCCCGCCAGGAACAAGGTGATGTACAGAAGAAATACCGTCACAGCGTTTTTTACGGTATCATCTGCGATCCTGCGGCCAAAGAACTGTCCGTTTTCCCGTTTCCGGAAGACCGCCACCGCGCAGGCTGCCAGCACGGCAAAGGTGGTTGTTTTCATACCGCCGGCTGTGGAGCCGGGACTGCCGCCTATGAGCATCAACAGGCAGGTTATCATTTGACCGGTTTCGCTGAGAAGCGTCAGATCCAGTGTGTTGAATCCAGCAGTTCTTGGGGTCACAGCCTGAAACAGGGAACCCCAGAACCGCTGCGAAGGAGAAAAGGAAGAAAACTCAAAGAAATAAAAATACAAAGCCGGAAGAAGAATTAAGATTCCCGTGACTGCCAGAATCACCTTGCTCTGCATCCGATAATGTCTGATATGAATGCCGTTCTGACGAATATCCTGCCAAGTCAAGAATCCGATGCCGCCGATGATGATCAAAAGCATGATTGTTACATTCACCACTGGGTGTGCCGCATAGGAAGTTAAGGAAGAATACGGGCTTTTCGTGCCCATCAGATCAAAGCCTGCATTGCAGAATGCAGAGATGGAATGAAACACTGCCAACCAGATACCCTTCATTCCGTATTCCGGGATGAATACGATCATCAGCACCAAGGCACCCAGCAGCTCGAACAGGAAGATTCCTTTTAAGATAAATCCAGTAAACCGGACAATTCCGCCCACATGGTGGGCAGAAACCGCATCCTGCATGGTGCTTCGCTGCATGAGGGAGATCTTCTTGCCGGATGCCATGGTAATTGCTGCTGCAACTGTCACCACACCCATGCCGCCGATCTGGATCAGCAGAAGAATCACCGCCTGACCAAACGCTGACCAATGCGTCGCCGTGTCATGCACCACCAGCCCCGTGACGCAGACCGCGGATGTGGAGGTAAACAGGCAGTCCAGAAAGGATGTCGCTGTACCTGCCCTGCTGGAAGCCGGGAGCATCAGAACCACCGCACCAATCAGGATCACCAGCGCAAATCCATAAATAATGATCTGTGAGGATGTGATCTTCCTTTGATGAAACAGCGCCCACATGGTGACACCCCCTTTTCTTTGGTATTATCATACGGCATGGCGTATAAAAAGGGTGTTAAGAGTGTAAGCGGCGGTATAAAGATTGTGTAAAGATTCATGGTGAAACATTGACGGACTTCTTGGAATTCTATAAAAGAGTTGAACAGACAGACACATTGTTCTCTTGGAAAGGAGGCTCCTATGGGTACGTGGATCATGATCGTCATTACCTACATCCTCATTCCAGCGCTGATGACCGGTGCAGGCTGGATGTTATGGAAGCATTCCCCAAAAAATATAAACGCAATCTATGGATACCGCACAAGAATGTCCTCACTCAATCAGAATACCTGGCGGTTTTCTCAGGAATATGCAGGACGGCTCTGGGTCCGCTGGGGCATTCGCATGATGCCTGTTTCTCTCCTCCTTCTGATGTTCTTCGCCGCTTCCGGTGAAACAACTGCATCCACAGCAGGCTCTGTTCTCTGTATAGTGCAGATCATCATAATGCTTTCTTCCATTTCCGTTGTGGAACGCACATTGAATAAGGTGTTTGATAAGCAGGGCAAGGGGTAGTACCTATGTCTAGAGAAGCACTCTGGAACAAAATAGAAGAGAAGATTACAGTAGAAGGAAGATGTTACGAAAAAACTGGTGACATCGCTATTCCAATCGAATGGCTTGATAAATTTTCAGAACAGCAAATTGCAACTATCTTAGCTGGCTATTTTACTGAACATTTTGTCAGTAAAGGTCATGCCGTTGACTTTGCGCTTCATATGAAAGAAGGTAATCCTCATGCCGACTTTTTTGTCCCGCAGATGAAGTTTGATGAAAACGGCGAGCTTATTATGCCAAAAGTAAAATCTGTTTTTGCCAATACCTATGACAAGGAAACAGATACTTATGGTTATAATCCAGAGCTTCCCTCTTACGATAGAAATGACTCTGATAATCCTAACTGAATATCACGATATGCTAAAAGAAAAAGGAGGCTCAACGACGAGTCTCCTTTAACTATTTAACTGTTAGACAAAATTGGAATTTACTCAGCTAGTAATCTTTCAGTTTCTTCCATGTCCTTTTCAATCAGGGGTCGCATACTGTCCTTGTACTTCGATAAATCAGCGCCATGAAAACAGGACAGTATCCTTGGAATGTATTGTGGTTTTGCCATACCTACTTGCGCAAGAGC
>JAFSCK010000025.1 GCA_017436785.1 Oscillospiraceae bacterium
AACGAACAGGAAACCCGTGTTCTTCTGAAAAGCCTGATCAGATTTAAGAATAACCTTACCCAGCAGGGGAGATATTCAGATATTATTGATGAGCTGATTATGAAAGTGATTGCAGCTCCTACCCAAAGGGTATAATCCAAATTAAATATTGATACATACACAGCTGTTTGCATTACCATGTGCAAGCGGCTTTTTTGTTTCCCGTACATAGCCGTCTGCTTCACCGCAGGCGGCTAAATCTATTTAAGGAGGAAACCCCATTGGCAAAAACAAAAGTGATTGCCGTTGCGAACCAAAAGGGCGGTGTCGGTAAAAGCACCACGGTGTTCAATCTGGGTGCCGGTTTGGCGGCAAATGGCAAAAGAGTTCTGCTTGTGGATGTTGATCCCCAGGGAGATCTTACGAAAATGTTGGGGCTGAGAAAGCCGAATGATTTGCCGCTGACCCTGGGCAATGTTATGAACAATATCGTAGCAGGTGTCAGCGGCAACGAACATCCGGAAATCATGCAGCACCACGAAGGATTCGATTTTGTTCCCGGAAACCGCAGTCTGTCGGCTGTGGAGGTCAGTCTGGTCAATGCCATGAGCCGGGAAACGGTATTGCGGCAGTATGTAAACAGCGTGAAAAACGATTATGATTATGTACTGCTGGATTGCCGTCCCGCTCTTGGTATGCTGGTCATCAACGCACTATCCGCATCGGATTATGTGTTGATTCCTGTGCAGGCGGAATATTTTGCGGCTGAGAACATGACGGAGCTGGTAGGCACCGTTCAGAGCATCAAGCGGCAGATAAATCCCAAATTGAAAATTGGCGGTGTCTTTATGACTATGGCCAACGATACCAATTTCCGCAAGGATATTGTGGCATCGGTCAAAGAGACCTACGGCAAGCATCTTCCCATCATGCAGGCAGTCATCCCGGACACGGTTCATCTGGCAGAGATCAGCACCGCAAACCGCAGCATCTATAAGCACAAGCCCAAGAGCAAAGCGGCAGAAGCCTACCGGAATCTCACGAAGGAGGTAATGGAAATTGGCGAAAAACAGCGCAGCAGGTCTGCTAACATCACTAGATGATCTGTTTTCAACCCAAGAGGAACGGGAAGTTGCTGCACAACCAAGGGTTGAGGACATTCCCATTGACCTGATCGATGATTTTCCCAATCATCCTTTTAAGGTGCGTATGGACGGTGCCATGGTGCGCCTCGTGGAAAGTGTAGGGCAGTACGGTGTGCTGGAACCCTGTTTGATTCGTCCGAAACCGGATGGCAGATATGAAATGGTAGCAGGCCACAGACGAAAGGAAGCCTGCATCATGGCTGACCGTCCCTCCATTCGCTGCATCGTGCAGGAAATGACAGACGATCAGGCTACCATTATCATGGTGGACTCCAATCTGCACCGTGAAGAAATCCTGCCCTCGGAAAAGGCTTTTGCCTATAAGATGAAGCTGGATGCCATGAAACGGCAAGGTTTACGGACTGATTTAACTTCTGCAACACCGTTGCCGAAGTCTGAACGCAAAACTGCTCGTCAGATTATTGCCGAGCAAACCGGAGAAAGCCATGAGCAAATTCGGAAGCTGATTCGTCTGACCTACCTTATTCCGAAAATTCTGGAAATGGTGGACAACTCCGTTCTGAAAGAAAAAGACAAGCTGCAAATTGCCCTGCGGCCTGCTGTGGAGCTGTCCTATTTGGCAGAACAGGAACAGTACGACCTACACGAAACAATGCTGACAGAGGATCGCACACCTTCCCATGCCCAGGCTATCAAGATGCGGAAATTCTCCCAGGATGGCAGGTTGAATATGGATGTTATCTTCTCCATCATGCAGGAAGAAAAGCCCAACCAGAAGGAACAATTTAAGATTCCCAGAGAGCGTATCAGCAAGTATTTTGCACCGGGGACGCCTGTGCAGAAAATGGAAGATACGATTATCAAAGCATTGGAACTGTATCGAAAACGGCAGAGGGATTTACAGCGGTAGTAAGTTACTTTCAAGGGGGCAGTCTGTCTTTTTCGGATAGCTGAAATTGGGGAAATGTGCGGTTCCCCCTCTCCACACCTCACCCCCTCCAAACTAGCTGTACCTACCGAAAAGAAGATATGGTACTGATGCGAAAAAAACTTTTAACACCCTGCGGCCCCTGCTGAAACTCGGCAGGGGCTATTTTTTATGAAAGGAAAGACTATGGCAACAAAAATTAAACGATATTTGGCGACACTGCTTATGCTGGTATTGGTTTTAGGGATGCTGCCATGTGTAAATGCTTCGGCAGCCACTACCCAGACGGGGATACTGCTATTTGACTACAGCGACAATGGTGACTACACCAGTCGCCTGAATTCACAGATTGCTGTTACCTATAAACCGAATGGCACAGGAAGCACAAAAACAGCATATATCAAGAATCTGGGCTGGCATTTTGCCCGATATGGAAATGTTCCCTATGCAGATGATCCGCTGTATTGTATTGAACCTTATCGCAGTTATGCGGCCAGAACCTCCGGAAACTCAGTTGACCGTGGCATTACAGTAAGTGGAAGCGGCAGCACCACCGGAGCCAATGCATGGTATTCGTTACCGGAAAACCGCAGAGAAGCGATTGGCTTAATCCTGCTGTACAGCGATCAGATGTGGGATGACTCCATCAGCGTTACAACGACGACCAGAGACAATAACCCCAATGTTCCGCTTCGTGTTGCGACTCAGTTTCTAATCTATGAGATCGTTTGCGGTTTAAGAGACCCCGATACTTTTGCCCTCAATGCGACCAATGAGAGCGGAACTGACGGAGATATTTTCTATAATGCAGGTGCAGCAGCTATTTCTGACTTTGCACCAAATTACAATCAGTTAGTTGCCAATATTCAGGCGGCAATGAAGAGACCCAGTTTTACGGGGAGTTCCAGCAGCAACGTACCAACCATTACTCTGACAGGGGATGAAACCTCTGTGACAGACAGTAATGGTGTTCTTTCCAACTGGAGCTTTACAGACGGAAATGGCGCAGAGTTCTACAAGAGTGGTAATACTCTCTATATTACCCAGATCGGGACCATCTCTGAATCCACTGTATTCAAAGCTACCCGCTCCCTGCCATCTGCTTATAATTCCACGTTCAATTTATGGTATATGTCGGGTTCCAGTTATCAGACGACCATTTCTTTGGCATCTGCATCCACGGGAACTGCCTATGCCTATTTCAAACTGGACCCACCGGATTTGTGCAGTCTGGATTTAACGAAAGCAACGGAAGATGGCGAGAACCTGTCAGGATGGCAGTTCGGTATTTACAGCAACAGCACTTGCACATCTCTGGTGTCCGGTCCCCATACCACCAATTCAAGCGGAAAAATTTCTGTCAGCGGGCTGACTGCCGGAACTTACTATGTGAAAGAATTGGGGCATACCGACAGCAGCATCGATGCGTTGTATTATTGTTCCGGTACAAATCCCCAGAAAGTCACCATTTCCGCAGGTGGCACGGCAGCGGTCAGCTTTACGAACAAGCTGAATATCGGAAATCTGAGTCTTACCAAAACGACGGAGGATAATAAGAATCTTTCCGGTTGGCAGTTTGGTATTTATAGCAACAGTGCTTGTACAACCATGGTTTCCGGACCGCACACTACGGATTCCAGCGGCAATATTTCCGTCACCGGATTGTTTCCCGGAACTTACTATGTCAAGGAAAACGGTCATACGGACAGCAACATCGCTGCCCTGTATACCTGTGCCAGCACCAATCCGCAGGAGGTCACGATTTCTGTTGGCAAGACGGTAACAGTCAGCTTCCACAATGTTCTGAATACAGGCAGCGTGAAGCTGGTGAAGGAAACCAACACCGGAGAAAATCTGGCAGGCTGGCAAATCGGTCTATACTTCGACTCAGACTGTACCCAGCCTATTGATGGTTCCCCCTTCGTCACCGGAGCAGACGGCACCATCACTATCAGCGATCTGGAACCCGGCACCCTGTACGCAAAGGAGATTCCTACGGATGATCCTTACTGGGAGTTTGATACCGAGGTTAAGAAAGTGTCCATCGCTGTCAACCAGACTGCTACTGTAACCTTCACCAACACCCACTACGGACGCATTGCGTTCCGGAAAACCACCAACACAGGCAACCATCTAGGCGGCTGGACGTTCCGTGTCCAGAACAGCAACTATGATTTGGTCGGTGAATACACCACTGACGAAAGTGGTTACGCCTGCACCGAGAATCTTCCTGTGGGCCGATATACCGTTATCGAGCTGCAAACCGACGACCTTTATTGGAACTTTGAACTGGGCTTCCATGATGTGACCGTTGTCGCCGGTGAGGATACTGTGGATGAATGGCTGAATCGGGAACAGGGTTTGGGCTGGTTCTACAAGCAGACAAATACCGATGAATCCGTAGAGGGTTGGCATATCACAATTTATGCAGATGAAGCCTGCACGCAGGAATTGTATACGGTGATCACCAATGAGGATGGCCGGGTCGGTTACTATATGGACCCCGGAATTTACTGGGCAAAAGAAACCGGTGACGAGTATGGGCGGTTTGAGGACGAATACTGGCTGGTAGATAAAACCGTTCGTCAATTTGAAATCAAACCCCATGAAGATGTATCCGTTACTTTTTCCAATACCCACTATGGTCAGCTGCAGATTGTGAAAACTGTGAATGGGGAGGGAAGTGTAGCAGGCTGGCTGTTCAAGGTCATAGATTCATCCGGTGCGGAAATAGATGGTTCTCCTTTTACTTCTGATGAAAATGGTGAAATCAAAGTGGACAATATTCTTCCCGGTGTCTACACCGTTCAGGAGTTGATCCCGGAGGGCAGCTTCTACTACTGCACCAGTGAGAATCCCCAAACCATTACAGTTAAAGCAGGTGAAACAGCACAGGTCAGCTTCACCAATGCCATGCGTCATGGTCAGATCACCATTGAGAAGGTAGATTCCCGTGGAGAACCCCTTGCCGGTGCCAAGTTCATGTTGCAATGGAGTGAGGACGGTTCCCTCTGGTGGCCCATTGAATACTACGATACTCTGGGCGAAGGTAAATGCTCCAATTCCAATATTGAGGACGGCTGTTTAACCTCTGGTAAGGACGGACTTCTGGAATGGCCAAATCTGCATCCTGGGCTTTATTACCGGGTGATGGAACTGGAAGCACCGGAGGGTTACACGCTCCTGTCCAAGCCTGCCTTTGAAGGAAAGCTCCCCGGTGAGGAACTGACCGTCTCTCTTCGGGTAGTGAACTGTGAAATCTTCACTCTGCCGCAGACCGGTTCTTCCGCTGCGGCATTTTTCCGTATCTCCCAGCTGCTGTGCATCTGCATATGCTCCATCCTGTTAATCCATTCCTACCGAAAGGAACGTAAGTAATGAAATATCGCTTCTATCAAGCCAGGGATCGCCCCTGGCTTTTTTGCTGCCCAAATGTCGCACTATCTGAAAACAATAACTGATTTTGAAAGGAAACATCACCATGAAAACCAAGTTTATGAAAGCTATCACCCTGTGTCTGGCACTGATCATGTGCTTCTCTTCCGTTCTGTCCGTTTCCGCCGCCGAGGTTGCGGATGCCACCATCAACCATGAAAATGACTGTTCTCTGACCATCTTCAAGTACGACTGGACCAACGCCGTGAAGGATGGCGTCTGGAACAATGAATCCTTCACCTCCACCGGCTGGCAGGAAAGCTATGTGGAATCCGTCCTGGGCGGCAGCAACGGCAGTACCCTGGGCAACGGTCAGACCGCCTATGGCTACGCTCTGAAGGGTGTGGAATTCACCCTGCTGCGGGTTGCTGACATTGTGACCTTTACCGAGTCCACCAATGACGATCATCCCGAGTACAACATGACCCAGGTTCTGTATGGCTTCGACAAGACTGCTTCTGCGGATCTGCTGAAGACCATCGGTCTGGAGAACGGTGCAAACCGCTATGAAAATGCAGATGCCACTGACAAACTGGACTCCAACAACTATTACTACACCTCCGATGTTCTGAACAAGGCTCTGGCAGATGCCGTTGCTGAAAATGCCACCACCGTCAAGAACGCTCTGGAAAGCTATATCGCTTCCAGCAACGGCGCTGTTGCCATGGATCTGACCAACGAATACGGCAAGGCAAAGGTAGAGGGTTTGGATACCGGCCTGTGGCTGGTTCTGGAAACCAAGACCAGCGAATCCATCACCAGCACCACCGCTCCTTTCTTCGTATCCCTGCCCATGACCACCGTTTCCGGCGATGAGAACTCCACCTCTCCCGAAGGCGGCCATCAGTGGAACTACGATGTGACCGTTTACCCCAAGAATGAGACTGGCATCCCCGAACTGACCAAGGAAGTCCGTGAGGCAAGCAAGGACACCGGCAAGAACAACGGCTCCGCTGTTATCACCGATGGTTTCGCCCACAATGCTACCGGTTCTGCCGGTGACGTGATGGAATACCAGATTCTGTCCGGCCTGCCCACCATCACCTCCAAGGCTACCGCTCTGACCGCCTACAATTTCTACGATTCCATCTGCGAAGGTCTGTCCTACAACAAGGACCAGAAGGACGTTAAGATCGAGTTCTTCACCGATAAGAACTGCACCGATAAGGTTGCTTCCTGGGTACAGGACGATGGCAAGTTCACCGTCAGCCACTCCGATGATGACCGTCATATGACCATTGATGTCACCGCCGCAGGTCTGGCAGAGATCAACGGCGATACCGAGAACATCAACGGCAAGCTGTATGCCGGTTACTCCAACTACACCATGCGCATCACCTACACCGCAACCATCAACTCCGATACCACTTTCGTCTACGGTCAGAATGGCAACGATAACAAGGTTGTCCTGACCTGGAAGCGTACCAGCTCCGACTTCTATGACACTCTGATCGACGATTGCCATGTTTACAGCTTCGGCATTGATCTGACCAAGCTGTTCTCCGACACCGATGCTGAGACCGCTGAGGAAACCGGTATGTATGACCATGTTAAGTTCATGATCTACAATGCCACCGACAAGTATTGGGTCACTGCCAAGCTGAACGAGACCGAGGGTGTTTACTACGTCACCGGCCATGTTGAGAACGAAGCAGACGGCACCGTTTTCAGCCCCGTCACCATGGGCAGCGCTTTCGGTCACATCATGCTGAAGGGCTGTGAGGATGACGAGTATGTCATCACCGAAATCGAGACTGCCAATGGCTACACCCTGCTGAATGAGGACATTCATGTGACCATCTCCGCATCCGACGATGCTTCCCGTCCCTGTGACATTTACTCTGAGGATGTGCTGGGTGTTCTGCAGAACGATCCCCGCTATGCCTACAACGGCGGTCTGGATCTGACTCTGGCCAACATTCCCCAGACCCAGCTGGCCCACAACTATATGACCGCTACCGCTGTGGTTGACACCAATGCCGTGACCATGCTGGTGGACGATGGCTCTGCTAATGCAGAAGCACCTCTGACCGTTATCAACACTTCCGGTTTCGATCTGCCTCAGACCGGTGACAACGGCACCTGGATGTTCACTGTGGGCGGCATCATGCTGATGGCTGGCGCTGCTTTCATCATCTTCATCGCCTGCCGTAAGAAGTCCAAGCAGTAATTCACTCTGAACCCCGGGGGGAAATCCCTCCGGGGATTTCCCATCCAAGGAGGAGCTATGAAAAAGAAAGTTCTGATTATTTCCCTGGCTGGGCTGCTGTTTCTGCTGGCTCTGGGATTGACTCTCTATCCTCTCATCGCCAACCGCTATCACCAGCGGCACCAGTCGGAAATTCACACCGCCTACCAGGAACAAGTAGCACAGGCCGACAAAACAGAAATCATTGCCGCCAGAGAAAAAGCCATTGCTTATAACGAAACCTTAGTATCCGGAGTGCAGTCGGATGACGCATTCAGCAATGAAGCCCTCACCGGAGCTTCCGAGAACTACGGAACCCTTTTGAATCTCACCGGAAACGGTATCATGGGTTATGTGGAGATTCCCAATATTGCTGTGACCCTACCCATCTACCATGGCACTGATGCGGATACCCTTGAAATCGGCATCGGACATCTGCTTGGCACATCCCTTCCCGTAGGCGGTGAGAGTACCCACACCGTTCTGACTGCCCATTCCGGTATGGCAAACCAGAAAATGTTCTCTGACCTGGATCTTGTGAAAGAGGGCGATGTGTTTTATCTGGAAATTTTGGACGAGATCCTGGCCTATCAGGTGGATGCCATCAATGTTGTGCTGCCCCATGACACCACCCATCTGGGTATTACTACCGGAGAAGATTACTGCACTCTGGTTACCTGCACTCCCTTCGGAGTGAACACCCACCGGCTGCTGGTTCGTGGCACCCGAATTCCCTATGAGGAAGCAGAGCAGATCACCGCAGAGATCACTGTGGAGGAAGCTGTAACCTCTACCTGGGAAGAAAAGTATGTAAATGGCATTCTCACCGGCTTCACCATTGTCTGCCTGATCGCCATCCTGGGCGGTGTCATCTGGTTCTCCCGGAGGCGGTAAGATGTTCAGAAAGGTCATCTTTGTGCTGATGATGTGTGTATTCCAGTTGGGATTGTGCCTGCTGTTGTTTCCTGTTCTCAACGGATTCCTCCTTGATCGGCAGGCGGGACAGGCTGCACAGTCTTTTCTTACCCAGGTGGATACCCCAATAGAAGAAACCCAAAGCACCGACCCTACCGAAGAAACCATACCTTACCAGCAGCTTTGGGATGAGATGTGCGCTTACAACGAAAACCTCTATGCAGAAAAGCAGGTCAGCTTCGACAGCCCGGATGACTATGAACAGCCCAGTTTCAACCTTTTGGACTATGGCCTTGAGGATGAAGTGTTCGCAGTCCTTACTGCCCGAAAGATCAATCTGGAAATGCCGGTCTATCTGGGAGCTACTGACACACATCTTGCCCATGGTGCATCCCATATGTCCCTTACCAGCCTGCCCATTGGCGGCGAGAACACCAACTGCGTTATCGCCGGTCACAGAGGTTGGAATGGAGCAGCTCATTTCCGGTATGTGCCGGATCTGGCAAAAGGCGATATTGTGACCATCCGGAATCTCTGGGAAACCCTGACCTATGTGGTTGTGGAAACAAAGATCATAGCTCCCAACGATGTGGATGCCATTCATATACAGGAAGGCCGGGAACTGCTTACCCTTCTGACCTGCCACCCCTATGCCAGCGGCGGCAAGCAGCGGTTTCTGGTCATCTGTGAACGAGTATATTAGGAGGACTTTATTATGGAAAAACGAATGGCTGGTGATTATGAGATCATCCATGCCTTTCACATTGGAGATAAGGAAATCGTCATCGGTGAGAATATCAATGCCTCCGGTGACGAGCGGTATATGTGTGCCTACTGTGAAAAGAATGAAATCCTTGGTTTGTACAGCGATCTTTGGGTAAGCGATGACTTCTGTGAAATCGCAAAGGTATACGCAGACCGGCTTTCGGAACAGGCTGAGAAAACCCGCAGAGCGCTGTTTACACCTAAGTTCCAGGGCATTGATACAACGCCCCTTACCAAAGCAGACTGCACTCCCATTTCCTCTAACGATAACCTGAACGGAAAAATCGTGGTCATCAAACAGGATGTACTGAGGCAGGAGTACCGGAGATCCACCAATCAGATAAAGCTCTGCACCGGAGGATTCGGTGCATCACCCAACGGCCGTGGCTCTGCCTGCTACTGTGTGGATTTGTATTCCAGAACGACCAGCCGATTTGAGCGGCAGGATATTATGGGTACTTTGCAGGAAAACCAGCTTCCCAAATGGGCGGAGCTGGGACTGGATCAGTATCGCAATGAGCAGCGGCAGAAATCTCAGAAAGCAAAGGAGGAACGGTAATGGAGCAGAGAGTTTGTGCCGGTTACGTCATTACTCAGAGTATCAAAGTCAAAGACTCCGAGTTTGTACTGGGTGAGCATCCCAAAACCGGAATGTGCGCAACATGGCAGTGCAAGAACGGTGACAACTACTTTTGGGGTCATTACTGCGAGAATCGCTATGCTGCGCTGAAAGACCTTTGTGAGAGAGCAGCGCAGGAAGTGGATTATTTGGCATCCATCGGTGCGATCCCTCCGCTGTCATCCCGAAACAGAACAGACAGGGGGATGGAACGATGATGGAGCCGTTGTATTCTCCATGGGGTGAAATCCAGAACTGTGAAATGCTTGCACCTCATGTTTTCTGTGTATCTACTGCCAGCCATGGTGGGATCATGGTGAACAGCAGAACTGCAAAAACTGTTTTTTCCAGAGAAGCACTACAATGTGCCTTTCGGGACGGCGGTTACTATTGCTTTGAAGAAGATTGTGCGGCTCCTGTTGCCCTGCGGGAGTTGATGGACAGAGGACTGTATGTTGCCCCTGTCAATGGATATTGGAAGCCCGGTGAATACGAAAACTGTATCAACGAAAGCGTGCAGCGGTACTATCCTGATTACTGGCAGGCTCGGCAGACCGGGAACAC
>JAFSCK010000138.1 GCA_017436785.1 Oscillospiraceae bacterium
CAACATGGGCATCGCAGAAATGAAAGAATATCTTGCCCTCTGCCTGCAGGGCGAAGGAACCATCCCGGAGAGAAAAGTGATTCTGGAAGGCAAGCAGAAAGCGTTGCTTGAAGAAAAGAAGCGCATCGAGGAAGCCATTGCTTACATCGACTGGAAGCAGGGCTTCTATGATGATGTGCTGTCCGGAAAGACCAAGTATTTTAGTAATCTTCTTCCGCGGGAATAAGGTCAATCCCCTCGCCGGAACACGGGGTATACGTTAACCTTACCCACTCAAAAAACGGAGTTTAATAGTGTGACAGAAAAAATCTCCCAAATCCGTATGGATCTGGGAGATTTTTGGAGCAGGATACGGGAGTCGAACCCGCCTTCACGGCTTGGGAAGCCGTTGTATTACCGATATACGAATCCTGCGTTTGTGAGGGTATTATACCAGAGGGCAATGGAAAATGCAACCACTTTTTGTCGGAGGGATGGCGGACCCTGTGTAGGGGTGGCTCATCGGCAAGGGCAAATGGGTAAACGATGTTGCGCTTGATGTGCCCCTCCCCTACGAACGCTGTTTATCGAATTTTCTTACCGTCCAGAATGGCTTCCACCAATTTTTCCCCACTGTAGCGCAGGGTCAGCAGGAAGAAGGGGGCATTCTGCCACAGAAGGTCCAAAAAGATCTGATCGCCTTCCCATTTGGGAAGCTGGTTTAAAAATTCCCGGCTGACCCATTGCAGGTCCCCTTCGTCGCATTCTCTCAGATCCCCTTCAAAGCCGTCAGCGGTGAACAGGTACATGTATTCTCCCTCGCAGCAGTCGTTGAGGAAGGTGACGATGCCGCGGCAGCGCCAGCGGGTCAGGGTCAGGCCTGTTTCTTCCTTGGCTTCCCGCAGAAGGCATTCGTCGGGGCTTTCGTTTTCCTCGAATTTGCCCCCGATGCCGATCCACTTGTCGTGGTTGATATCGTTTTTTTTCTTCACCCGGTGGAGCATCAGAACGTCATTTCTCCGGGTGACATAACACAGTGTAGAGTTAATCATGGTAGTTCCTCGTCTTCTTGTAGGGGTGATTCACGAATCGCCCCTACACCAAACAATGTTACTTCTCTACCCGCTGGATCAGGTGCATGGCGTGGTGGAGGTTTTTGACCTCGATCTGGGCGTAGCCGTCGGCCTTTTCACCGTCTAAGGACCATGCCATGTAGGGATTGGCATAGATCTTGATGTTCCGGGCAGGGCGGAAGGTGATCATGGAGCAGTTGTATTTCTGATTCTGGACAGCAGTGATGCACTCCGTCAGCTCCGTCAGATTCCGGGGGGCCCGGACCAGCATCACCTCGAAGATACCGTCGCCCATATCCACCTGATCCGGGGGCAGGGTCAGGATGCCGCCGATGGAGGTGGAATTGCAGATGGCACCAAAGAGGAAATCGTCCTCCACCACATCCCCATCGATCTCCATGCGCACATGCTCGTTGCGGATCTGGGAGATCTCGGAGATGCCGCTGAGGACATAGGCGGTATGGCCCAGTGCGTTCTTAACATTCTGGGGCACGGCATAGCTGGAGCGGGTGAAGGCACCGAAGGAGGCCACATAGGAGAAATACCGGTCAGCAAACATGCCCACATCGTAGGCCACCGGTGCTCCCTCTAAAATGTCCTTCGCCGCCTGCAGGGGATTGTGGGACAGCTTCAGGGAGGATGCAAAGTCGTTGGTAGTACCGGCGGGGATATAGCCGATGGGGGTGGTGAAACCGGACTGATTCAGTCCGGAGACGGTTTCGTTCAGGGTGCCGTCACCACCGCAGCAGACCACGATATCCGCACTGCCGCCCAGCCGCTGGGCCGTCCGCGCCGCGCTGCCGGTGCCGGTGGTCATAATGGCGGTCACATCGTAGCCAGCCTGTGTAAACAGGAGCAGGATCTCCGGCAGGAACTTATTTGCCTTTTTCTGCCCTGCAAAGGGGTTCATAATGAAAAGCATTTTTTTCATTTTATAAAATCGCCTCGGTTCATATCGTACCCCCTATTATAGCACCTCCCCCGATTTGCGCAAGCGGATTTCGGAACGGGTCAGGAAAATTTACGCTTTCGTAACAAAATGCAGGTGTTGTGTTTTATTGGAGGGGGTGATATAGTACCTATTATAAAGGGCGGCGCATCCATCTGTAGGGCGGGGTCATGCCCCCGCCCAGACTGTCGAAAAACATAGCCGTAGGGGCCGATGCCCACATCGGCCCTTTGCACGATGTCATGATTTCGCCGAAAAGTTTTGCAAATACGGCAGGTTTTCCTGCGGGGCGATGTGGGCATCGCCCCCTACGATTTTGTAATTCAGACTTTTTGACACGCTGCGGCGGGGTCATGACCCCGCCCTACAATAGAAATCAGGAGATTTATCTATGAAAATGTTGTCCGAATATTATCAGGAGAAATATGGCTGCAAGGTGTACAAGCTGTCCTTGGACGCTGGCTTGTCCTGCCCCAACCGGGATGGACGTTTCGGCACCGGGGGCTGCATCTTCTGCACCGGCAGCGGTGAATTTGCCGAGGGCGGATCGGAACCGATGGCGGTCCAGCTGGAGCGGGCCAAGGACCGGGTCCGCAGCAAAAACAAGGGCGGCAAATACATGGCCTATTTTCAGGCCTTCACCAATACCTACGGCCCGCCGGAGAAGCTTCGCAGGCTCTATCTGGAGGCCATTGCCCCGGAAGATATCGTAGGTCTTGCCATCGGCACCCGGCCCGACTGCTTGGAAGATGCCGTCATGGCAGTGCTGAAGGAGGTCAATGCCCTCAAGCCCGTCACCGTGGAGCTGGGACTGCAGACGATCCACCCGGAAACCGTCCGCTACATCCGCCGGGGCTACGACACGGCTGTGTATTTTGACGCAGTGCGGCGGCTGAAGGCAGCCGGCATCGAGGTGGTGACCCACATCATTCTGGGCCTGCCGGGGGAAACTCCGGAAATGATGGTGCAGACCACCCGGGCCGCCGTGGAGGCCGGGACCGACGGGGTCAAGTTCCATCTGCTTCACGTTCTGAAGCATACAGACCTCGCCGCGGATTTTGCTGCCGGGAAATTCTCCTGCCTGACCATGGAGGAATATGGGGACATTTTGAAAGCCTGCGTGGCGGTGCTGCCGGAATCGGTGGTAGTCCACCGCCTCACCGGCGACGGGGCCAAAAAGGACCTGATCGCCCCTCTGTGGTCTGCCGATAAGAAGCGGGTATTAAATTATTTGCACAAAATTCTGAAATAGCACTGTAGGGCGGATTTCTGACCCCGCCGCTATGTGACGATACATGTGCATCTAAGGTTATGCGCACATGAAGCAAATCTGTCATTCTGAGCGAAGGGCGTAAGTCCGTAGCCGAAGAATCTACGCATTAACAATCCTGTACGCAGACCGATCATGCGTAGATCCTTCGACGCGCTTCGCTTGCTCAGGATGACAAGATTGACAAATCTCTGCGTAATACCACACACTCAAATATCGGTACATTACGGCGGGGATATATCCCCGCCCTACAATAAATATCGTTTTTCATATGGACAATCTCCGTCTGCAACAGTATAATAAACAGGAAATCAATCGAAACGGAGGCTTTTTTATGAAGCTCAACACCAAGCGCACGGTACTGGTGGGTTTTGCCTTCCTGTCCATCTGTGCTTTCTGGCAGATGTACGACAATCTGGTTCCCAAGATCCTGACGGAGACCTTCGGCATCGGCGAGAGCCTGTCCGGCGTCATCATGGCATCTGACAACATTCTGGCCCTGTTCCTGCTGCCCCTGTTCGGTGGGCTGTCGGACAAGTGCACCTCCAAGCTGGGCCGCCGCCGTCCCTTCATTCTTTTTGGCACACTGGCATCCGTGGCCCTGATGATGCTGCTTCCCATTCTGACGGACAGCTTCCATGCAGCGCCTGCCACGTGGAAGACGGTCTGCTTTATCGTGGGTCTGGGCCTGCTGCTGATCTCCATGGGCACCTACCGCTCTCCCGCTGTGGCATTGATGCCCGATGTGACCCCCAAGCCCCTGCGCTCCAAGGCCAACGCCATCATCAACCTGATGGGCGCGCTGGGCGGCATCATCTACCTGATTATTACCACCTTCCTGTATAAGACCTCCTCCGATGTCTATGTGTCCTACCTGCCCCTGTTTGGCATCGTGGGCGGCATCATGCTTTTCGCCCTTGCCATCGTCATGTTCTGCGTCAATGAGCCCAAGCTGGTGGCGGAGCAGAAGAAGTATGAGGAAGCCCATCCCGAGGACAATCTGGTGCAGGTCACGGAAAATGGCGAGGCCCTGCCCGCTGAGGTCAAGAAGAGCCTTTCCTTCCTGCTGATCTCCATTGCCCTGTGGTTCATCGGCTACAACGGTGTCACCACCTGGTTCTCCGTCTACGCCGCCGAAAGCTGGCACATGACCTTGGGACAGGCCAATACCTGCCTGACCATCGCCACCGCCGGCGCCATCGTCACCTATATCCCCTCCGGCAATGTGGCAAGTAAGATCGGCCGCCGGAAGGCCATCCGCTTCGGCACCCTGCTGCTCAGCGGCTCCTTCGCTGCTGCCTTCGCCTATACCATGGTCTCTGACCAGTTCAGCCCCATCCTCTATGGTCTGTTCATTCTGGTGGGCGTGGCATGGGCCTTCATCAACGTCAACTCCCTGCCCATGGTGGTCGAGATGTGCAAGGGCAGCGAGGTGGGCAAGTTCACCGGCCTGTACTACACCTTCTCCATGTCCGCTCAGATCGCAACCCCCATCGTGGCAGGCTGGCTGCTGGAGAACATCGGCTACAAGACCCTGTTCCCCTATGCCGCCATCTTTGTCTTCGCTTCCTTCATCACCATGGCCTTCGTCAAGCACGGCGATAACAAGGTGGAAGCGAAGAAGGGTCTGGAAGCCTTTGATATTGACGATTAAGCAACGCCACTGTAGGGCGGGGTCACTGACCCCGCCGATCAGGTTGGATAACTGCTGTGGAAATGTTTTTATGCAATTGTTCCGTTTTTACATAATATAAGCCGGAAACAAATTTGCAAGTGCGTCGGCGGGGTCATGACCCCGCCCTACGATCTCCTTTCGGAAAGGAAAATTTCTATGTTTGAATTGCTATTGATCCTCATTGCCATTTATATTCTTGCCATCCGGTGCCGCAGCGGGCATCCCGGCATGAAGGACCTGCGGGGCTGGTCCTATGCCCACCGGGGCCTCCATGGAAATGGGATCCCGGAAAATTCCATGGCAGCCTTCAAGGCCGCGCTGGACCATGGCTACGGCATTGAGCTGGACATCCATCTTTTGAAGGACGGCAATCTGGCGGTGATGCACGATTCCCTCTTAAACCGCACCACCGGGCAGCCCGGCCATATCGAGGACCTGTCCACTGCGGACCTGAAAAATTACCGTCTGGAGGGCACCGGGGAGACCATCCCCGAATTTATGGACCTGCTGACCCTCTACAACGGCAAGGCTCCCCTCATCATTGAGCTGAAACCGGAAAACGGCAACCACGCTGCCCTCTGCGAGGCCACCTGCCGGATGCTGGAGATCTACAAGGGCGTGTTCTGCATCGAGTCCTTTGACCCCCGGTGTGTGGCATGGCTGAAAAAGAACCGTCCCGACATCATCCGGGGCTTCCTGACGGAGAACTTCACCAAGACCAAAAACGATCTTCCCGAATACCTCCGCTTTGCCCTGACCCACTGCCTGACCAACATCGCCTGCGTGCCGGATTTCGTGGCCTACCGCTTCGACCACCGGAAGGATTCTATCAGCAACAAGCTCTGTCTGAAGCTGTGGAAGGCTCAGGGCGTGGCATGGACCCTGCGCAGCAAGGCCGATTACGACACCGCCGTGGCAGAAGGCCTGCTGCCCATCTTTGAAGGCTTTATTCCGTAATAAAAACATGGGGAACGGCCTGCAGGCCGTTCCCATTTTTTCGTAGGGTGCAGATATATCTGCACCGGGGCAGCGGCATCTACTGCGCGTTTGACCAAATCAGGGAAACAACGTCAGCAGAATATGCCATTCAACCTAACGCCCAATTATCGGCAGTGCCCGGCGCGGATGTATCCGCGCCCTACAGTTTTACGGGGACATGGAAAAAGGGAACGGCGCAGGCCGTTCCCTTTCGGTTTATTCCACAGGGGTACAATGGAAAGACAAAATCTCGCCGGTCTTTTCGTCCTTGACGACGGCACAGCTGGCTACCTTGATGAGGGACTGGTACTTGTCCTTCTTGGGGCCGGATTTGGAGTAGGTCCAGAGCTTCTCGATGGTGTAGCTTTCGTCCTCAGCCTGTCCGGCGGCGAAGGCGGCTTCGTCCAGCACATAGACGGCCACGGTGTAGTCAGTTTCGCTTTCAAACAGTCCCCGGTAAGCGCTGTCCACCACGCAGATGACGGTTTCCTCGTCCCATTCGTCGGTTTCGCTCAGCACCAGCGCGGCCATTTCCTTCTGGATGGCCACACGTTCCTCCGTCTTATAGTCGGCAGACCGGGAGGAGGTGTTGTAGCGGTAGGTCAGATAGCCGGTGGCGCTGGCAACGCCAATGCACATCAGCAGGATCATGACCACCACCTGTCTGGTGTTGAACTTCATATCCGCGTCGGCGCCATAGGTCAGCTTGGCCCGCTTGGTCACCGGCATCAGGAAACGCAGGAACAGGGTCAGCACCACGGACTCAATGGGGAACATGGCAAGGTTCTTGAAAATTCGGGTGACGGTCATGATGCCAAGGATACTCTCTCTTGCCTGCTCGGGGTTACCGATGTAAGAATACCACCATGCGTAGATGAACTGCTGCAGCACCACATTGACGAAGAAGCAGATGCAGAACCGGGACAGCATCACCCGGACAGGCGTGACCTTCTCTGCCCGGTACAGGAAGAGGGCGTAGAACATGGTGGATGCGATCTCCGTCAGCATGAAGGGCAGGAAATAGTCACCGGTGGGGTAGATCATGAAGCCCACGGTGTCGGAGACCATGGCGGCGGGAATGGCCACTACGGGACCAAAGATCATGGCGCCCAGAGCCGTGGCCAGCATGGCGGTCTGGATGGACAGCTGGGGACCAAGGGGAATGGCCAAGGGCTTCAGGGCCACCCGGAGGGCGATCATCAGGGCGGTGACCACCAGCATCTTGGTGTCCTTCAGCTCCGCTGCGGCATCCCGCCAGTAGGCAGCGGAGAAGGGGGTCTTGTAAACGGCGGTGCTTTTGATTTTTGACATAAAAAATGCCTCCTTAAAAATGTAGGCAACGGATGGCTACAGCCATTTCCAACGGTCCGGAAAAACAAAAACCCCGGCGCAGAAAGCGTCAGGGAGTTCAAGTGCAGCGATGATCCCTGTCATTCCGAGCCAGCGCGCACGCTGGCGTGGGAATCCCCATCGACGCAGGAGATTGCCACACCAGTCTGAGGACTGGTTCGCAATGACACCGATTTTCATTGCATGACAGTGTTTCCGGATAACCCGTGGGAATGGCAGCTAAAACACACAGCCAGCCAATTGCCCGACCGAGTATCGTTGCTACATAAAGGAGGTTGGTCCTATATGGGCAGCGGGTGCGGTGACCCCATCGTGGAAAAGATTTCCTTCGTCCTCCGGGCAACTCCCCGTCCCGGTGGCACTTAACGCGAGGTCTCCTACTCTGTTCATCGCCTACTATACACGAAAGGGAAGAAAATGTAAATAGGAATTTGATAAAAAATAACGAATTTGGAAGGAACCGCAGATGGGTGTATTTCGGGTGCGTTATGTCGATTTCGGTACAGAATAAGGCGAAAAATGACTGCCTGAATGAAAAATGCAATTATTTTTCATACAACTTCATAGGAACTTAATAATTATACACTTTTTTCGTTAATAATTTGTCGGTATACTATAGACATACAAGGCGCGGGATGCGCCGATAATTGTAAACGTTTCCAGTCCGAAAAGCTACCGGACGGTTTATAAAATAGATTCTTTCCTCTTTTTCATTTTTCCTCTCCTCTTTTCTTGTTGCAGAAACCGCGGCTGAAAAAGCCGCGGTTTTTGCATTTAAGCATTTAAATTGTAGGGCGCAGATATATCTGCGCCGGGCACCATCGGTATTCGCTTGTTTGGCAAAATGGTATATTCTGCTGATGTTAGCTGAGTGATCCAATCAAGGGCTCAATGGATGCCTCTGCCCGGGGCGGATATATCCGCCCCCTACAAATTAAATTTGCATAATCTACCACCTCTCTGGGAATCCTACCCAGAAGAGGTGGTTTTTTGCTGATTTCGTATATCCGTACAGTATTTTTGTATCTGGTGCTGATCCTGTCCATCCGGCTTATGGGCAAGCGGCAGATCGGGCAGATGGAGGCTTCGGAATTTGTGGTCACCATGCTGGTGGCCAATCTGGCCTCCATCCCCATGCAGGATGCGGCCATCCCTCTGTATTCCGGGCTGGTGCCGATCCTTGTGGTGCTGGGCATGGAGCTGACCCTGTCGGGACTGATCCTGTACAGCATCCCGGTGCGGCGGTTTTTCTGCGGAAAGCCGGTGATCCTCATTGACAATGGAAAGATCCTCCGGGAAAATCTGCGCCGGACCCGGGTGACGCTGGACGAGCTGACGGGGCATCTGCGGGAGAAGGATGTGCTGGACATCACCACGGTGCAGTATGCCATTCTGGAAACGGACGGAAACCTGTCGGTGTTTCCCTATCCCCCCTCTGGGACCCAGAGCTTACCTGTCACCATCATTGAAGATGGATGCCTTTCCAAAGAAAACCTAGAAAAATCGAGAAAAAACGAGAAATGGCTGCAGGAAACCTTAGCCGAACACAAGGCGACGCAAAAAAATACCCTTCTGCTGACAGTAGACACAGAAGGAAAGGTGGTTTGGCTGGGAAAGGAGAATGCATGAAGCGAAGCTGGATCGGTGCGGGGCTGCTTCTTCTGCTGCTGGGGGTGGGGGCCTGGTCTGCATGGAAAATGGTGACCATCCATGGGCCGCTGGAAACCATGCTGGACCGGGCGGCAGAGCAGGCCCTGCGGGAGGATTGGGAAAGCGCTGGGTATCTGTTTCAGCAGGCAAAGGATTGTTGGGAAAGCCGGGAGACCTTCCGGGCCTGCTTTGCGGACCACACCCCCGTGGAGGAGATCGACGGAGAGTTTGCCCTGCTGGAGGTCTATATCCAGACCCGGGAGGTCACGCCCTTCGCGGCAGGCTGCCGGGAGCTGGCCCGGAAGATCGCTGCCGTGGGGGAAGCACATGAATTGGATATGAAAAACCTGTTGTAGCCACTTCCGGTGAACCATGCAGTTTACCGCTTCCGGCACCGTCATCTGGACTGCCGGAAGCATTTTTTTGCGGCATCTCTCCAAAACAAAGCGCTGCACGGAAAAAGCGGTGCAGCGTTTTTTGTATTGGCTGTACCAAAGACAACCCCCGGCTATGCCGGGGGAACTAAAATAGCTTTAGCGGAGAGTAAAGTAACAAAAAGAATCCCTCAGTAGAGCAGAAATGGTTTGCCGACCACATATCTACAATAGAGAGGGATTCCAATTGACAACTTACCGTAGTTGCAATGTCCTGCAACTCAAAATAGAAGGATAAACTGCCCCTTTAGGGGCGGCAGGGCATTTAATGCAGACGCCAGATTATTCAATACATCTTTAGATGTCTGCCAGTAAAATGCCCTTATAGGGCTTAATCAAGCCCCCGGCTTAGCCGGGGGTTTTGACTGTTCGATGGCTTTGTGTCAGCTTTCCATCTGCCTGCCCAGAAAACCGGCGGCGATTTTGGCAAGTCCCTGCTCTGCTTCCTGCAAGGGGCTGTCGTTTTCGTCCAGCAGGAGCATGACGCAGCCCATCAGGTCTCCCTGAGACAAAATGGGGGAGGCGGCGCCCAGATGATATTTTTCCGTCCCGTCAGCAGCAAAAATGGGGGTGTCACCGTGACGGAACAGGTAATTTCTGCGTTGCTCCATGAGCTTTTCCAGCTCCGGAGAATTGGGCTTGTCGATCAGCTCCCGCTTGGGCACACCATGCAGGGCAATGATGCTGTCCCGGTCCGAAACCGCGGCGATATGCCCTGTAGCCGAACCGATAGACTCACACATCTGAGCCGCAAACTCCTGTAGGTCCCCCATCGGCGAATACTTCCGAAAAATCACACCCCCATCCTTCTCCGTATAAATCTCCAAAGGGTCTCCTTCTCTGATCCTTAAGGTACGGCGGATTTCTTTGGGGATGACGATACGACCAAGATCGTCGACACGTCTAACGATGCCTGTGGCTTTCATATATCTTCTCTCCTCTTAAATGTTACAAATTACGATGCTAGTATTTGTAAGGTGAGGGGATTTATACGCACAAAAATGATGTGCATTTCTCCTGCCAGAAACCCGGAAGTCAAGGAACCAGCAGTCCCAGCCGTTTTACGATCCGTACCCACAAACTGAAAAAGGGGTTGACTACATATCCATAAACGCAGAAAATCCCACAGTCGATTCTCCGGTATATGCATGAAAACTGAAGAGAAATTCATGCATCACGCAGCTGAGGCGGCTTATGGAATCTATACAAAAGGATAAAATAACAGAGCGCTATGCCGTCTCACTTGCATAGCGCTCTGCTGAAAAGGAAAGAGGAAAAACAAAAGTAAGGGTTATCTTTACTGAAATCAGGCACGCAGATAAACGCCGCCGTTGACATCCAGCACAGCGCCGGTAACATAGTTGGCCTCGTCAGATGCCAGGTAAACACAGGCGTAGCCGATGTCCTCGCAGGAACCCAGACGTTTGACCAGAGAAATGTCGATGGCCTTCTGGAGACGCTCGGGGTTTCCGGTGACCAGAATGGCTTCCAGAGTCTCGGTCATATGGGTGCCGGGAGCCACACAATTGACGGTGATGCCGTCCTCTGCGACGCTTCTGGCCAGAGTCCGGGCAAAGCCCTGCTGGGCAGCCTTGGAGGAGGCATAGTGAACCTGACCAAACAGAGCGCCCTGCTGGCCAACCACAGAGGAGATCAGAATGATGCGGCCGTGCTTCTGCTCTCTCATAATGGGTACTGCGTACTTGCTGCACAGGAAAGCACTGTCGATGTTGGTATTCAGGATCCGGTGCCACTCGTCAAATTCCATGGTGTCGATGTTGTGATTGGAGTTGATGCCGGCATTATTCACCAGAATGTCCAGTCGGCCGAAGTGGGCGGTGATCTGGTTCATCATATCCTTGACGGCCTCTTCTTTGCTGACATCCGCCTGGATGATCAGCGCCTCATGGCCCTTGGAGCGGACATACTCAGCAACCTTCTCTGCCTTTTCTCTGGAACGGTCAGAAACATAGTTTACCACAACATGGGCACCAGCATCGGCCATGCAGCGGGCGATAGCACCGCCAAGACCCTGAGAAGAGCCGGTGACCAGAGCGACTTTACCAGTCAGATCAAACATAGGTAATTCCTCCATAATCTTTATTTATAAAATGTCAAAAGACGGATATTGTTCTGCTTCATGGACTGTCCGAATTCCATAGGCCGAGCGGATACTAGCGACCGGTCGAGGGGCCCTAAGGCTGTTATTTGACGGACGCAGTCCGTAACGCATTGACCGCCGGCCCTGCCGGCTGCTTACCAGTCGGCAACACTGCCGTCTTCAAACAGCAGCCGGGGCGTATCCCAGGTGCCGTCAAATTTCAGGCTTTCCAGAGCCTCCTCGTCTACCTCGATACCCAGACCGGGGCCTTCGGGGACGCGGATGCAGCCGTCAGATTCGATCTTGAAGGGTGTCTTCAGGATGCCCACACCCAGATCACCGTGATCCGGCTGACCGGGATGCTCCTGGGCCAGCAGATTGGGTACTGCGGTGTCCAGCTGGAGACAGGCCGCCAGAGAGATGGGTCCCAGGGGATTGTGGGGGGCGATCTGCATATAGTAGGTCTCTGCCATGGCAGCGATCTTCCGGGCCTCGAAAATACCGCCGCAGTGGCACAGGTCAGGCTGCACAACAGACACAGCCTGCTTTTCGATCAGCTCCCGGAAACCCCACTTGGTGAACAGACGCTCACCGGCGGCAATGGGAATAGTGGTACTGCGGGAGACCCGAACCATCTCATCCACATTTTCCGGCAGCACAGGCTCCTCTACAAACAGCGGATAGTAGGGTTCCAGCTCCTTCAGCAGCCGGATGGACATGGCAGGGCTGACACGACCGTGGAAATCGATGGCGATGTCCACCTTCTTGCCTACCCGCTCCCGGATGGCGGCAAACCGCTCCACTACCTTATCCACCATTTCCATGTTGTCAATGGGCTTAATGGGAGGGATGATGGAATATTTCATCACAGTGAAGCCCTCTTCCAGACGCCGGTCGGTGATGGCCAGCATATCGGGGATGGGGAATTCACCGGGGTGGCCGGTGGGCTTCAGGTGACCGTACATCCGGATCTTGTCCCGGCATTTACCGCCCAGCATTTCATAGACAGGCATATTGTAATACTTGCCCTTGATATCCCACAAAGCCATTTCGATGCCGGAAATGGCACTGCACAGAACAGGCCCGCCCCGGTAGAAAGTGCCCCGGTACATGGTCTGCCACAGATGCTCAATCCGCAGAGGATCTGCACCGATGAGGATAGGCCGCAGCTCTTCTACAGCCATCTCCACAGTACGGGCACGCCCCTCTACCACCGGTTCGCCCCAGCCAACGATGCTTGCATCTGTTTCGATTTTCAGAAACATCCATCGGGGCCGAACATGGATCATTTTTAAATCTGTTATTTTCATGATTCTACCTCATCAGATGCCTTCAAAGTAGGTGCTGGTCTGGCCTGCGGGACGGACATTGGTCAGAGTTCCCTTGTAGTGGCGCAGGTCGATGGGCTGGAAGGGATACTTCATGCAGTTTTCCTCATTCAGCTCCAGACCCAGGCCGATGCCCTCGGGAATCAGAATATTGCCGTTATCATAGACCACCCGCTCGTTGGTCAGCTCCTTACGCCAGGAAACATCGGTCAGGCAAATCTCCAGAATCCGGAAACCGTTGAGGCTGGCAGCCAGGTGCAGCGTTGCCGCGTTGGCGACAGGGCCGCTGGGGTTATGAGGTGCCATAGCCACATAGTAGGGTTCTGCCATGGCAGCCATTTTTCGGATAGCAGAAATACCGCCGCAGTGGCTTACATCCGGCTGGGCATAGTCTGCGCAGCCCTTTTCCAGGAATTGCTGGAACTGGGTAATGCTGTAGACCCGCTCACCGCCGGCAATGGGCACAGGAGACTTCTTATGAACAGCAGCCAGAGCATCCATGCTGTCGGGAGGCGTGGGCTCCTCAAAGAACATGGGATTAAACTGCTTCAGTTCGTTGGCGATCTTAATGCCGGTAGCAATATCGAAACGGCCATGACCTTCGATCAGCAGATCAATGTCGGGGCCAACGGCACCGCGGACGGCTTCCACCACTTCCAGAGACTTGCGCAGGGAAGCATTGTCCATGTACATATAAGCGCTGCCGAAGGGATCCCACTTCAGAGCGGTAACACCCTTTGCAACCGTGGCCTTGGCAGCAGCGGCAAATTCCTCGGGAGTCTTGGCACCGGCAAACCAGACATTGGCATACATCCGAACAGAGTCCCGGACCTTACCACCCAGCATCTCATAGACAGGCACATTGCACAGCTTGGCCTTAATGTCCCACAGAGCGATATCGATGGCAGAGATGGCACTCTGAAGTACAGGGCCTACTCTCCAGTAGGAGTCCCGGTACAGTTCATGACCGATCCGCTCCACTTCCCGGGGATCCCGGCCAATGAGAACGCGCTTGATATCCTCAATGGCACCCAGCAGGGCGTGCTCCTTGTATTCCAGGGTACCTTCACCGATACCGCTGACGCCCACATCTGTTTCGACTTTTACAAAGACAAAGTTGGTGCGGTAGGTAAATACATTAAAGGTTTTAATATCCGTGATTTTCATGGGTATTTCCTCCTGTTACAGGGTAATTTCCTGGTAGTGGGCGGGAATCTTGATGAAATCCCGTTCTTCTTCCTTAAACTGGCTGACAAAACTCTGCACATCGCAGCCATAGGCTTTAAAAAGATCCCAGTGCATGGGATACACTGTCCGGGGCTGTAAAAAGCGGGTCAGCCGAGCCGCATCCACCACATTCATGTTGTAGCCCTGACCGTTAATGGGGATCAGCAGGGCATCGGCACCTCTGGGCAGGTCTTCCAACAGCTGTCTGTGGTACATGGTATCGCCGGTGTGGCACAGAACCTTACCGTCGCCTACAATGGTCACGCCGATGGGACGCTCGTCGGAGTGGCAGGCGAAATTGGACACAAACCGGACACCGTCCAAAGTAATCTCCACGCCCCGGTCAAAGAGCATATAATGCAGCGGCACCTGAGGATACCGGGCCCGGAGGGCATTGAGTACATTCAGCGGTGCCATCACCGCCATTTTTGGGTTATGCGCTGCCAGACGGTCAATGGTGGGAAAGTCTGTATGGTCACCGTGTAAATGGGTCAGGATCAGTACGTCCACATGGGTTGTCAGATATTCCTCCCGGATGGGTACCTGGCGGATATAGGTATCCCCCTTCTCTATAAGCAGGGAATCAGAAAGATAGGGGTCGATATAAATGACCATGCCGTTTTCGGTACGGAGCCGGTAACCGGCCTGGCCCAGCCATGTCAGTTTCATAGTATCCTCCTCTTTTCTCATGATCCAAAGCAACAGGGTCTCTTTCACAACAGATCCCATTGCTTTGGATACAGCGGGTATCCGAAGATACCCGCTGTATTTGCTTCGGAATTAGCCATTGACGACTGCCAGAGCAGCGTTCAGCAGCTCGGTGTAGCCGCCGGCCTCAGCGGAGGAGGACCAGTAGGGAGTGTACAGGTCGATCAGCTCCTGGCGGTTCTGGAACTCGGTGATGTTGCAGCCTTCGTCGCGCAGCTTCTGCTCGTAGGAAGCTTCACCGGCCATAACAGTCTCGTTCAGCTCAGCCTGGCACTCAGCCCAGCATTCCAGCATCAGAGCCTGGGTGTCAGCGGACAGAGCGTTCCACTTGTCAGCGTTGATGATGGGTCCGATGATGGAAATCATGTGACGGGACAGGCAGATGTTGTTGCCCAGAGTGTAGAAGCCCTGGGTGTAGAAAGCTTCCAGGCCGGACTCAACGCCGTCCACCATACCGGACTGCATTGCGGTGTAAGCTTCGGACCAGGTAACGACGGTGGGGCTCATGCCCAGGGTGTTGAAGGTGTCCAGATAGATCTGGGAACCGGGAGAACGCAGCTTGTAGTTCTTGCAGTCAGCAACGGACTCGATTGCGTCCTTGGTGCACATGTTGCGGAAGCCGTTCCAGGTCCAGCCCAGAGGAACGATGCCCAGCTGCTCTTCGGCCAGCTTGTCCAGCTGAGCGCCGACTTCGCCGTAGATAATCTGGTCAGCAGTCTCGTAGGAATCAAACAGGAAGGGCAGGCAGGTCAGAGCGTAAGCGGACAGGGAGTTGGACAGCTGGGAAGCATCGCCCAGGCACATATCCAGAGTGCCCAGCTTGACAGCATCTTCTGCGTCAGCGGAGTTGTACAGGGAAGCAGCGGGGTAGATGTCGATGGTGATGGCGCCGCCGGACTTTTCAGCCAGCAGCTCAGCCCACTTGGTCAGACCTTCGTGGATGGGCTGGTCAACAGCGTTGTGGTGGGACAGCTTCAGGGTGACGGTCTCGTAGACGGGGCTGGCAGCCTCGGGTGCGGCAGCTTCTGCCTCGGGAGCAGCAGCGGCAGCCTGGGTTTCAGCGGGCTTGGCTTCTTCGGTCTTGCCGCCGCAGGCGACCAGAGACAGACACATAGCCAGAGCCAGGATCAGAGCGATCAGCTTTTTCATGTTGTTTCCTCCAATTTTTTATTTACCGGATGATTCCGGGATTTACGAAGTTAGCCGAACAGGGTGGGCAGAAGGGTAACGAGGGCGGGCACGAAGATGACCAGGATGGTCACGCCATAGTTGACAAACAGGAACTGCCAGATCTGCTTGACGGTCTTTGCCAGGGGCGTGTCGGTGATACTGGAAGCGATGTACATCAGCAGGCCAACGGGGGGAGACATACCGCCCATATCCAGGGTCAGGATGCAGACCATAGCGAAGTAAATGGGATCGAAGCCGTACTGCAGGATCAGGGGGCTGAACACGGGAACCAGCATCAGCATGGCTGCGTTGGAGTCGATGAACATACCGGCAACGAACAAGATGACGCTGATGAACAGCATGATGATGTACTTGTTGCCCATGAAGACGGAGGCCAGATTCAGGATCACCTTGGACATATTGTAGTTGGTAGCCAGGGTGCCGAAGATACCGGCGAAGGCCACGACGACCATGCAGTTGACGGTGGCATGGATGGCATCCATCAGGCAGTCCTTCAGGATCTTCAGGCTCAGGGACTTGTTCAGCACACCGTAGATAACGGCGTAGGTGCAGGCCAGCACACCGGCCTCGGTGGCGGTGACAACGCCCAGCATGATGCCGAAGATGATGATGCAGGGCATGAACAGGGCAGGCAGCGCGGCAAGGGTATTGCGCAGCAGGACGGAGAAGCCCACGAACTTGCTCTTGGGAATGTTGTTGCGCTTGGCATACATATAGTTGACAGCCATATAACCGGCTGCGATCAGGAAGCCGGGCAGATAACCGGCCAGGAACAGCTTATTGATGGAAATGGAAGTAACGCCGGAGTACAGAACCATCATGATGGAGGGAGGAATGATGGGGCCCAGAGCACCGGCAGAAGCAACCAGGGCACAGGCGTAGCCGTCGTCGTACTTTTCTTCCCGCATCATGGGAACCAGCATGGCAGCCAGCGCGGAGGTATCGGCATTGGCAGAACCGGAAACACCGGCCATGACCACACCGGAAACGATGGCAGCGTCACCGATGCCGCCGGTGCAGTGGCCCACCAGGCTGCGGGCCCAGTTGACCAGGATCTTGGTGATGCCGGACTTCTCCATCAGAGTGCCGGCCAGCATGAAGAAGGGCACAGCCATCAGGGAGAAGGAGTCCATGGAAGTAAACATTTTCTGGGACAGCACCAGACCGGGCAGGCTGGGGTCCACCATCAGACAGACAACGGCGGAAATGGCCATGCCGTAAGCAACGGGCATACCGATGATCAGCAGAACCGCGAAAACGCCGAACAACAGAGCAAGCATCATTTGGACTGTCCCTCCTTCTTGTTATTTTTCAGGGCGATGATGTGGTTGATGACCAGTTCCAGGCTGAACATAGCCAGCAGCGCACCGCAGACAGCCTGGGAAGAGTACATCACAGGGGCGGGGATGCGGATGCCTTCCATGATCTTGGCGGCGAACTTCTCGCACAGCTGCAGGGTGTAAACACAGTAGCAGGCACCGAAGACACCGATCAGAGCCTCACAAATGAGCCAGGTGATCTCCTGCACGATCTTGGGCAGCTTGCTCACTACCAGATCGAAGCCCAGATTCTTGTTGTGGCGGACGATGATGGGTGCGTACAGCATCAGCATCCAGACGAACAGATACCGGCAGAACTGTTCACTCCACCAGATGGGGGCGTTCAGCACATACCGGGCAATGACGCTGATCAGCGTCATGATGGTGAAGCCTGTGGCGAGAACGCCGCAGATCACCTTGATGCCCTTTTCCAGAACATCAAATGCTTTGCCAATGGTTTTCAAATTTCTCTACCTCCATTTTTTACTTTAATTGATATTTGATATTTGATATTTCAAAAAGAAAACAAACACCTCCTGCTGGTTACAGGAAATTTCGTTGCAGGGGGAATTTAATCCCCCTGAGCAAACTGAGACAGGAAATTTTCCAGAGCACTGGTAACGTGATTGTCTACTGCCTTCTTCAAGGCGATCACATCCCGGCTTTCCAGCGCGTTGATCAGGGCCTCATGCTGACCTACCACTGCGCGGATCCGCTCCTGCTTGGGGAAGTAGCGTTTGCGCAGGGTGCGGATGATGCCGTGGTAATAGAAGTACTGCTCCAGCGCCAGGGCGTTTTTGCCTTGCTCCATAATGGTATTGTGGAATTTGGTATTCATATCCACATATTCCAGGCCGAATTCCGTGGAAGCGCTGTAGATACGGATCTGCTCATTCAGATACCGCAGCTGCCGGATCACGCCGGTGTCCATATCTGCCATGGCGCTTTCGTAAATCAGGCATTCCAGAGCCCGAAGGATGCCGTACACATCCCGGACAAAGCTTTCATCAATACACTGAACGGTAGCACCCTTGTAGGCATTGATCTCCAGAAACTTTTCTCCTTCCAGAGTCCGGAAGGCTTCCCGCACCGGCATAGGGCTGACACCATAACGCTCGGAGATCTCCTTGATGGTGATGCGGCTGCCGGCTTCAAATTTGTTGTTGATGATGTCCTCTCTGAGCTTGTCCGTTACCCGGGCAGCCAGAGTCTTGTCTGCTACGATTTTTTCGCTCATTATAAAATCTCGTTTCTGTTGATTTTATGAACACATTGTAACATGGAAAAAAGCGGAAGTCAAATGTATTTTTCTCTAAATTTGATATTTGATATTTGACATTCTGTACAAACCATGCTACAATGGCGACGTAGAGCAAAAAAACTTTATTGGAAGTGCACAAAAAACAACATACATCCTATCAGATATCAAGGAGGAAGCGCTCATGGCAAAAAAATGCGCGGTCTTAAAAAATGAATATTTGCAGGCGGATATCCTTTTGGACTGGGATTACCGCCGCAGCCGCTATGACTGGGGTGGCACGGTAGGGCAAGTGACTATGAAGGGCCACACCTTCCTGTCCGGGGAGCGCAACACCTCCGGCGGTGTGGGCCTGGGCGGCGTTGGCCTGACCAATGTCTGGGAATGGCAGGATACACACCTGTATGACCAGACCTCCATTGCCGACTTCTTCCCGCTTCCCGGCGTTGGCCTGCTGAAAAGAACCGACACCAATCCTTTTCTGTTTACAAAGGATTATCCTGTGGAGCCTTTCCGCCGAATTGAGGAAGTGACAGAGGACCGTGTCAGTATTCGCACACTGCCCCATCTGTGCCAGGGCGTTGCAATGGACATGGAAAAGAGCTACCACCTGGAAGGAAAGACCCTGGTGGTGACCTTCCGGGTCAAGAACGTAGGTCCCGAAGAAATTCACGCCACAGAGTTCTGCCACAACTTCTTCCGCTTTGATGACCGTCAGATCGACAGCAGCTATCAGCTTTTCTTCCCCTACTCCATCCAGCCGGAGCTGCGCCGGGGCGAGCTGATCATGACCCGGGATGCTTACCGCCTGGGCGCGTTTGACGGCCCCACGGAATCCTCCGCTTTCTGGATCCGGGGCTGGCAGGGCCTTTCCAGCCACTGGATGCGGCTGGAAAACCAGGAGCTGGGCATGTCCGTGCTGATGGAGGACGATGTTCCCATCTGCCGGTTCTATAGCTGGAATAATTTTAACGCCTTCTGTCCCGAGGTCTTCGCACCCATCGACCTGAAGCCCGGCGAAGAAGTTACCTACACCCGGAAATATACCTTTGACGCTTAAGGAGGAAAAACAATGACGAAAAACGCACTGGTTACCGGCGCAGGCCGGGGTATTGGCAAGACCATCGCCATTGAACTGGCAAAGCACGGTTATGATGTCTGCATCAGCTACTGCAATAGTGAGGAAACTGCCCTGGATACCAAGGCCCAGATCGAGGCCCTGGGCCGCAGATGTGTCGCAGTAAAATCCGACCTGTCCAAGCTGGAGGAGATCCCCAAGCTGTTTGAAGCCTACGAAACCGCCTTCGGCACCATCGACCTGCTGGTAAACAACGCCGGCATCACCAAGTTCAAGCCCTTCCTGGAAGTGGATCCGGAAATGTTCGAGCTGCTCACCGCAGTGGATTACCGGGCTACCTTCTTCTGTGCCCAGGCCGCTGCCAAGCTGATGATCAAGCACGGCACCAGGGGCAGCATCGTCAATATCTGCTCCAACCATCGCAGCATGAATTTCCCCATTGCCAGCGTTTACGGCTCTGCCAAGACCGCTGTCTTTAAGCTGACCCAGCACATCGCTCTGGAGCTGGCTCCCTATGGCATCCGGGTCAACAGCATCTCCCCCGGCTACATCAAAGTTTCTGATCCCAATGTGGTTTCCGAGCGGGAAAAGATGATGGTCTCCCGTATCCCCGTGGGCCGTATTGGTCAGCCGGTGGAAATTGCCAACATGGTGCGCTATCTTGCTTCCGATGAGGCCCAGTTCATTACCGGCAGTGATATGTTAGTGGACGGAGGTGCCCTGCTGCCTGCCCTGATGGACAATACATACATTAAATAAGGAGTCCCGTCCATGAGAGAACAAATTATTCAGAAGGTTCAGCAAGAGAAGATCATTGCCATTCTCCGGGGCGCTGACTCGGAGCAATGTCTGAAAGTGGCCCAGGCCCTCTATGACGGCGGCATCCGCCTCATGGAGATCACCTACAATCAGAAGGATCCCGGTTCCTGGCAGACTACCGCCGATACCATTGCCACCATCGCCCGGGAGTTTGAAGGGAGACTCCTGGTTGGTGCCGGTACCGTCACCTGCCCGGAACTGGTGGACATGACTGCTAAGGCCGGTGGTTTGTACATCATTTCTCCGGACTGCAACGAAGCCGTCATTCGCCGCACCCGGGAACTGGGTCTGGTTTCCATGCCCGGCGCCCTGACGCCTACGGAAGTTCTGACTGCCCACCGGGCAGGTGCCGATTTTGTCAAACTCTTCCCCATTGGCAATCTAGGCGTGAGCTATGCCAAAGCCGTCATGGCCCCCATCAGCCATGTGAAGCTTCTGGCCGTTGGCGGTGTCAACGAAAAGAACGTAGCCGATTTCCTGAAGGCCGGCATGGTCGGCGCAGGTATCGGCGGAAATCTGGCCAACAAAGCATGGATTGAAGCCGGAGAGTATCACAAGATCACCGAAACCGCCCGGAAACTGGTGGAAGCAGTGAAAGGAGTATAACCGTATGAAACGAATCATTACTTTTGGCGAAATCATGATGCGCCTGAACCCCGAGGGCTACCTCCGGTTCCTCCACGCCGACCGTTTTGAAGCCTCCTACGCCGGCGGTGAGGCCAATGTGGCCGTATCCCTGGCAAATTACGGCATGGATGCCGCCTTTGTTTCCAAGGTTCCTGCCCATGAGATCGGACAGAATGCAGTCAATGCCCTGCGGCATTATGGTGTGGATACA
The DNA here is from genome assembly GCA_017436785.1 of Oscillospiraceae bacterium. Classification (GTDB taxonomy): domain Bacteria; phylum Bacillota; class Clostridia; order Oscillospirales; family Oscillospiraceae; genus Faecousia. The sequence goes on from JAFSCK010000138.1 coordinate 21,226, forward strand.
AAACATATGGTTCGGGGTGGCAGCCGCCTGGGCCTGTACTTTGTAGAAAAGGGCGCATCCCAGCGTCCCTCCAAGGTCATCTACGACCGGGCAGGCAGCGCCATCGCTCTGGCTGAGCCTTCTGATTTTGACTGGGATGCCATTTTCGAAGGGGCCGACTGGTTTCACTGGACAGGCATCACCCCTGCTCTGGGCGGCAAATTACCCGAGATCTGTCTGGAGGCCTGCAAGGCCGCCAAGGCCAGGGGCGTAAAGATCTCCTGCGACTTGAATTACCGGAAGAAGCTGTGGAGCCGTGAAAAGGCAAAAGAAGTCATGACCGAACTGGTGAAGTATGTAGATGTTTGCATCGCCAATGAGGAGGATGCAAAGGATGTCTTCGGCATTGAAGCAGAAGGAACAGATATTGATGCCGGCAAACTGAATCACGACGGCTACATCTCAGTGGCACAGCAGATTCAGGAGAAGTTTGGCTGTGAAACGGTTGCTATCACCCTCCGTTCCTCCATCTCCGCCAATGACAACGACTGGGCTGCCATGCTCTATACCGGCGGCAAGGCCTACTTCTCCCCCAGCTACCGCATCCACATTGTGGACCGCGTGGGAGGCGGCGACAGCTTCGGCGGCGGGCTGATCTACAGCCTGCTCTCCGGCAAGGCACCTCAGGATGCCATCAACTTTGCCGTAGCAGCCTCCTGTCTGAAGCATACCATCGAGCACGACTTCAATCTGGTCAGCGTGGCGGAAGTGGAATCTTTGGCAGGCGGAAATGCCTCCGGCCGGGTTCAAAGATAAGGAGAAGTATACGGATCACGCAAATGCACCCTTATAGCTTTGCGGGGTTGTATAACCCAACAGCAAATTCCACGGAAACAGCAGATAAATAAAAATCAGTCTCACTGAGGAATTCTCAGCGGGACTGATTTTTATTTCATTTTCATGTTGGAACGCAAAAAGTAATAAGTTGGCAGTAATACTATTTCTGCGTGTAATTTATCGTGGATTATCAAGGCAAATCCCGGCTAATTCAGGTAGTGCTGTGGCAGAAAATGTGTTTTTTATTTTATAACCTCTTATCTGAACCACCTGCCTGAGCTTTCATCAGCTCAAGCAGGTGATTTGTAATTTGTTTCAATGCCCTCCCAGTCGCTTTTGAAGCATCTCCATAGCCCATAAGTACCCATCTATCACTGTCAATGTTTTCAGCAGCGGGTCGCCTTCACGGATGCGCAGGGTGCGGCGGATTTCTTTGGGGATGACGATTCTGCCGAGGTCATCGACACGTCTTACAATGCCTGTTGCTTTCATATATCTTCTCTCCTCGTTAATAGTCGAATTACGATGCTATTATTTGTAAAGGGGGAAGAAATATACTGTGAGATTTGTTTTTTGCGTTTACGTTACTATAGAAAACAGAATCCGGTGCGTCGGGGGCGAATGCTGGATAAATTAACAAATATGAAACAATACTCCCGTACAGCGGCGGAAACTAGCTGCTGTACGGGAGTCTTTTATTATGGAGACATTACTGCAAGTCGTTGTTGACTTTTCTCTTACATTTCGCTTTCAAAGAAATACGTCCAGAATTTGCCGTCGATAAGAATATTGGCATCTGTAAACTGTTCGTAATTACGCACCCGGGAAGTATTCCAGTCGCTCAGAACGGAGAAGTCCAGGCTCTTACAGCCGGTGAACATATGGGTCATAGTTGTAACTCTGGAAACGTCCCAATTGCTGACATCCAGCGTGGTCAGAATGTTACAGTCATGGAACATCCAGCTCATATCGGTAACGCTGGAAGTGTCCCAGTTGTTCAGTTCCAGCTTACGCAGATTGGTGCAGGAACGGAACATACCGCTCATGTTGATCACATTGGAAACATCCCAATCGTTAAGGGAAAGCGTCACAAGGTCCTTGCAGTTGTAGAACATATTGCTCATATCATCGACATTTGACACATTCCAGGTGCTGACATCCAAATGCTGCAGGGAGCTGCAGCTGTAGAATGCAGAGGCCATATTCTCTGCTTTGGATGTATTCCATTTGCTGAGATCCAGAGAAGAAATGCTGCTGCAGAACTGGAAGGCGCTGGACAAGTCTGTTACCTGGGCTACATTCCAACGGTCGACGGGAAGGTTCTTTACGTTGGTGCAGTTGGAGAAGAGATTGGCCATCTTTGTTACCTTAGAGACATCCCAGTCGGCGATATCCATTGAAGGCAAAGCGCTGCAATTGTAGAACATGGAAGTCATGTCTGTAACATTGCCGGTTTTGAATGCTTCCAAATCAACAGATTCCAGCATATTACATCTGGAAAACATATATGCCATGCTGTCTGCCTGATCGGTATGGAACAGACCGTTGAAGGCAATTGTTTTCAGATTGTTGCATCCTTCAAACATTTCTTCGCAGCAGTCTCTGGCATTTACACCGTGTTCACTTGCGATATAGACATGATAGCCATCGTTCCAGTCGCCCCAGCCCATAATGCTTCCGTTCTTTGTCTGAGAAAGATCCACTGCTTTCCAGGACAAATCATCCAGAGAGTCCAGAAAGGTAACAGTTTTGACGGAAACCTTATCAATATTAAGTAAACGCAACGGATCTTCTGCCATCACAACAGGATACCAGAGTTCCTGCGTGAGATCCGGTTCTGTGGGAGCTTCCGATGGCGCAGTGGTTTCAGGAGGCGCTGTAGTGAGGGGCGTGGTTTCGATGGGAAGTGTGGTGGGTTCGGCGACGATGGCTTCGGTGACGGGGATTGTCTCCTCGGGTGTATCAGGACGGGTACCGGGCCAGACGCTCATCAGGACCTCTGTGCAGGTGTCTAGGCCCCAGTACCAGACTGCGCCACCGGCTCCGGCGGCAAGCAGCAGGAGGATCATCAGAGGAATGAGCCACTTTTTCTTCTTTTTCGGTTTAGGAGTCTCCTTTACTACAGAGACATTTTTATAGAGTGCTTCGTGGAGGGCTTCCATGGAGCCGAAACGGTCTTTGGCACGCATCTCCATACCCTTTTTCAGTGCTGCCCGCTGGTTGGAGGTCAGTCCTGTGATGCTGTCCCAGTCCGGCTGGACTTCATCCATAGCTCTTGCAGGCGCATCCGGGGGAACTTCGCCGGTCAGGCAGTAGTAAATTGAAGCGCAGAAACCGTATTCATCGGTCCAGGGACCGAGATTGCCGCGGCTCCGGTACTGCTCCATGGGAGCAAAGCCATGCTTCAGAATGGCTTCCGTAGAGTGGCTCAGGTCAGCATCTGCGTCGGATTTTTCTAAATCATGGGCTGCGCCAAAGTCCAGAAGGATGACCTCACCGGAAGGCAGCAGCATGATATTGTCCGGGCTGATATCCCGGTGCATCAAACCTTCCTTATGGACTGCACTCAGGGCATGGACCACAGGCTCCAGAATCGGCAGGATCTCCCTGGCAGGAACTTTTCCACCACGCTGTTGGACATAGTGGCGCAGATCCTGACCGTCCACATAGTCCATAATGATGTAGGCAGTATTGTTTTCCGTAAAATAGCTCTGAACTCCGACAATCTGGGGGATG
>JAFSCK010000139.1 GCA_017436785.1 Oscillospiraceae bacterium
CTGACCTTCGTAATGAGCTCCGCCAAGAAAGCCGAGACCGCATCACTGAGATCGTGGATGCCATCAACCACGGCAGCTTTGACAATCCCCAGATGCAGAGGATGCTGGTGCAGCTTGCGGACAGGCTGGCAAAAACCAAGGGCAAGAAACAGTACGGATATCTGAATGCCAGCACGAAAAAGCTGGTAGATTCCATTGTTGCGGAACTTGCCGGGGACAGCAGAATCCGGGAATTGTATTCTCTGTGGTATGAACAAAAAGAAGATGTACTTCGCACCTACACCAACAAGATGCCGGAACGCATCCCGCTGGAACAGCAGAAAGAATTCAAGACTATCCGCAATGCAGTGGTGCAGGCAGCTCTGAAAATCGATCCACCATCCATGCCGGAACAGGCTGCGGCAGCAGAACAGCATATCGACACCCCGGAAATCTTCGATATTTCCGCAGTTCGGTTTGCGGAAGAAACAGCAGAAAGCGCGCCGGAGGAACCACCCCTGTCGCGCCACAGTCGCCCCCGTGTGCCTCTTTCCAACTGGTGGTCGGATGAATACAAGCTGGCCCGCCTGAAACAGGCAGGCGGCAAGGATTTCCCGCCCATCCCGGAGGAAGCCTACCGGCTGATGCTGAAAGAAGCGGAGAAAGGCAACGGTCTTGCCATGCACGATGTTGGCAAAATGCTGCTCACTGGGCAGGGCTGTGACCAGGACGAAGAAGCTGCCCAGGAATGGTTTCAGAAAGCATACGATGCTTTCTTTCAGATGGAGCAGTCCACCAGAGATCCCGGCTACTGGCAGTACCGGCTTGGCAAGATGCACGCCATGGGCTATGGTGTGGAGCAAAGCTACGGGGATGCCATTGCCTGGTACGAACAGGCAGTGGAGTGGCGAAATCCCTTCGCCGCCTATGCTCTGGGTAGTATGTATCACTATGGTCAGGGTGTAGCGAAGGATGATAACAAGGCATTCCAGCTTTACAAAATTGCAGGTGAACATCCATCCAAGCCTAATGCCTATGCCCAGTACCAACTTGGACGGATGTGCGAGGATGCCCCCGAAGAAGCCGAAAAGTGGTATCGGCTAGCATATCAGGGCTTCCTGCGGATCGAACAGGAAATGCCGGATGACAAGCTGTACTACCGTCTGGGCAGCATGAACCTCCATGGCATCGGTACAGAGAAAAATCTGAAACTGGCGCGGGAGTATCTGAACAAGGCAGCCATCATGGGAAATGTAGATGCGGTCTATGGCATGGGTAAGCTGCACCTGGAAAGCGATGTCCAGAAAGCCATCTCCATGTTTGAATTGGCTGCAGAACAGGGAAATACCTATGCCGAATACCAACTTGGCAAGCTCTATTGCTTCGGACAGGGAGCTCCGCAGAATCTGGAAAAAGGTATGGAGTGGCTGCGGCTATCTGCCGAACATGGCAACGAATATGCCGCCCAGCTTCTGGAGAAGATGGAGAACCGTCTCCATCAACAGACAGCATCCGCAGTGTTCGGACTGTTCCGGGGATTGGCAGGTATGATCCAGACCAGCGCCAAACAGCATATCCGCCGCAGAAATTCCATCGACCGCAAACAGCGGCAGAAAATTGAGGAAAAGAAGCAAGCCCTTGGTCAGCGCTCAAGTGGTTATGAATATGACTACGATTCGGGGCAGACCATGTAACCAATGCCGCCAGACAGCACCTAGTAGTGTTGTCTGGCGGCATCTAACAAAACGAAATAAACAATTAAACTCCCCTGAAACCGGGCTCTTCTATGTCCTGCGAAAGCAAAAGTATTTCAAGGGTCAAAAATACCACCATATGTTGTGGTTTAATCAAGACAGAAACCGCAGCATATGGTGGTCGATTTTCGAGTTTTGGCTTTGTAGCCGTTTTCAGCGCCGTAAACGAGGTAGGCATCGACGAAAACATTTCTGTCGGCTACAAAGGCGAATTTACTTATGAATGTACATCCGTGTCATATCCGGTTCACCATCGCCCTGTACCATGCACAGGAACTCCCAACCGTACCGCTCATAAAAACCGATATGGTCGGTCACAAGATAGGCAGGAGAGATACCCTTGCCCCGCAGATCTTCGACTGCCATGTTGAGCAGCTTTCCAGCAATGCCCTGGCAGCGGTGACTTTCCTCTGTGTACACGGCACAAACATTGGGAGTCAGATCCTTACGGTCATGGAAGTCATTTTCGATCACGCCCAAACCGCCAACGATTCGATCACCGTCCAGGCAGAGGAACCAACCTAATTCGGTTTCCTGCTTCAGGTATGCTTCCATGCATTCCAAATAGGCTTCTGTGGGAACACCCCACTTGCTGTGGAACCATTCTGCGGCGGTGTTCATAAGTTCGGGCTTTTCCCTTAGTGTGATGTATTGAAATTCTGCCATTGTCAGCACCATCCTTTTCGGTTTTCTTTATGGTATCACAGATCGTGGATGAAGGCTATCCCCATACATTTTTCTTAAAGGTCAATTTCCGGGACACAAATTATTCTGAAAAAACTTTGCGATTGCAAATCCTACCATTTTGCCGTATATTGTAGGGTGGAATCCCGAACAAAGGAGGATCTGCATTTTGATTCGCTATGTAATGGTTGCATAAGCGCAGGCTATGCAAGAGCAATAGAATACTGATTTTGTATAGCCGTTGCGCTTCCTTAAGAAGCAAATTCAACAAGGAGGCAACCGTGAGCTATATAAAAGCAGAAGAGATCCTGCCGGAGGAACTGATTCGTCAGATTCAGGAGTATGCCGATGGCGTGTATATCTACATACCCCGCAAGCCGGGCACCCGGCATGCCTGGGGACAGGAAACGGACTACAAAGCCGAGCTGAAGCTAAGGAATGATCGTATCCGCAGCGACTATGCCGCAGGCACAAATGTTGTGGCTCTGAGCCGCAAATACCACCTGTCCGAAAAGAGCATCCGCAGGATTCTGCAAAACCAATAAACATTGAGCCGGGAGTAATCCCGGCTCATGTTCGTGATGGATTGACATGTAGCCGATTTACACTATAATACTGTTATAAAAACTTGAATCTGGAGATGTAATTGTGAACAAGAGAAAAGTCATTACATACATAAGCATAACCTTTGCAATCACATGGATATGCTGGTGGGGACTGGCGGCATTAACAAATAACCATATTGTCGATTCTTCTCAAGGAATATTTACTGTGATTCACCTAATCGGCGGCTTTGGGCCTACGATTGCGGCAATTGCTTTGCTGCCCAATAAGGAACCAAAGGATGTGTTTAGATTCGTATTCTCTTGCAACAAGAATTCTTTTCGGTATTTACTCTTGTTTTGCATAATGCAGGGGTTCGTGATCGGTATTTCTTCCATGGAGATAAATCCTGCAATTCCGTGGTTTGCAACGCCTATCGTTTTATTATCTACCATATTTCTTGGCGGAGGTAATGAGGAATTGGGTTGGCGCGGCATCATGCAACCCGAGCTTGAAAAGAAATTCTCATTCCCTATCGCAACCCTGATCACGGGCTGTGTATGGATGCTTTGGCACATTCCTCTTTGGTTTGTGGTTGGCGCATCGCAGCAAAATATGAATTTTGCGCATTATGCGATATATGGTTTGATTTTAAGTTTCTGGCTTGCTACAATCCGTAAAAAAACCAATAGTGTATTCTATTGCTGCATATTCCATGGTTTTTCCAACTTGCTGTTATCGTTCTTTGTTGTAAAAGTGAATTGGATTCTTATCCTTGGATTGATTGCATCTGTGATATTTACAATTTGGTTTTACTACAAGAAGCATAGAAGCACCAGGGATTAACAAATTCCAATTTCTACTGTGGGCTGGGAGTAATCCCGGCTCAAACTTTTTTCTGAAGGAAGATTTCGGATTGACAGTAGAAATCGCAAGTGATATATTTTTCTTATGAAGTGTCTGCACAAGCAGACCGGAAAGGAGCTTAAAAGTATGATTGTTCGCGAGGTCGTCACCAGCTAACTGAATATGGGCGTCGATAAAGATGGGGGTTCAGACCTCCTGATTTGGTGCGCCGTTTTTAAGTAACTTTCGGAATGTTGCTAACCGCAGGATGCAGCCATGGTCGAGAGCTGCTTTGCTGCGGTATTTTTGCGCCCATTTTCAGTTAGTGGTATAGAAAGGAGTGTTGTTCTATGAGATTATTTACGCTTTCAAAACCATTACAACTGACTTTGGAGGAAAATAGACTTGAATATAACCGATTACGGCATCATGCCGAATACACAAAACCTGCCGGGTATTCCTGCTCGTGTCACCGCCGTTCACAAGGAGCGGTATGAGATCGTCTGCGAGCATGGAATCACCCATGCCCGGCTGAAAACAAAAGAATACTATGTTGACACTCAGGATTTCCCCACCACCGGCGACTTTGTAATGATCAACTACATCCCCAACGGGGATAGCCAGATCATTGCCACGCTGCCCCGGCGTACATTCTTCTCCCGCCGGGAGCCGGGACCCATTCCCAGAGATCAGGCGGTAGCTGCCAATTTTGATTATGTGTTCATCATGCAGTCCTTGAATATGGACTTCAATCCCAAACGGCTGGAGCGGTATCTGACTCTTGCGTGGCAGTCCGGCGCAACTCCGGTGATCCTGCTGACCAAGGCAGACCTTGTAGACGATTACTGGGATTACCTGACCGCCGTGGAACGGGTTGCAGCCGGAGTGAACACCCATGTGGTCAGCGCCCATACGGGATATGGTCTGCAACGGCTGAACGCCTATTTGCAGCCGGGAAAAACGGTGGTATTTCTGGGCTCCTCCGGCGTGGGCAAATCCAGCCTGGTCAATGCCCTGGCTGGGGAGGAAATCATGACTGTCAATGGTATCCGGGAAGATGACAGCAAGGGACGCCACACCACCACTCACCGCCAGCTCATCCGGCTGAAAAGCGGCGTGATGATCATCGACACCCCCGGTATGCGGGAACTGGGTATGTGGGATGTATCGGAAGGTCTTGGGGATGCATTTGCCGATGTGGAGCAGTTTATCTGGAAATGCCGCTTCTCAGACTGCAAGCATGAAAGTGAACCCGGCTGCGCCATCAAAGCGGCGATTGCTTCCGGAGAGCTGGACATCGGGCGTTGGGAAAGCTACCGAAAGCTGAAAGCGGAAGCGGTTGACCGGGATGAAATGATGCGCCGCAAACGGGAATGGAGCAAGGGAGTCGCAAAATTTTCCAAGCAGAGAAAGAAGGAGATCTGGTAATGGATAGAATCATCAAATCTATGGAAGAAAAGTATATGGTTCCGGCGTTGGATCTGGTGGAAACCGTATTTACTGAGCACTCCGATGCAGAAGAAGGAAAACTGGTTCGCCGCTTGGTAGAGGAGATCCGCAGCAAGCGGTTCTATCTCCCGGAGCTGGAACTGATCATGGTGAATGAAAATGATGAGGTCATCGGCTATGTCAATTTCGCCCGGTTCCATCTGGAAGGAAAGTACGAGGATGAATTACTGCTCCTGTCCCCGGTGGCAGTAAAAACCAAGCTGCAACGGCAGCATATTTCCAAAGAGCTGATCGAATACGGCTTTGAAAGGGCAACGGAAATGGGCTATAAGGCGGTGATCGTGGAGGGCAATCCCATGAATTACCGCAGCCGTGGCTTCACCACTTCTGCCGATTATGGTATCACCGCCCACGAATCCGTAGGTCTGCCTGCCCCGGAATGCCTGATGGTGAAAGAATTGGTTCCTGGTGGCCTGACCGGGATCAAGGGGGTAGTTTCCTATGCTGACTACGATTGCCTTCGTTGAAACAAAGCGGCTGATTCTTCGCCGCTTCCGGGAGAGCGATTTACAGGATTTGCATGAATATCTGTCTGATCCCGAAGTGGTAGCCTTTGAGCCATACAAACCGCAGACCCTGGA
>JAFSCK010000026.1 GCA_017436785.1 Oscillospiraceae bacterium
CTGGCTAGAGCATCCGCTTGACGTGCGGAAGGTCATAGGTTCGAGTCCTATATCGTCCACCAAAACAAAAACCACACCGTAAGGTGTGGTTTTTTGTTTTGGTTGCATAGGACTCGAACCCATCTAAATGCAGATGTCCGGTGGACATCTGCTCATCCCCGGCTCGACGGGGAGGACACCTTACGCCTTGTTCCAACGGAACAAGGCGGCAATCGAGTCCTATATCGTCCACCTACCCCTCTGCAACATAGGCTCCCATTCCTATATTCGCAGGGGAGGGGCAAGCCCCTCCCCTACTGTTATGCTTTTCCAATACACTTGCCCCAACATTTTTGCCTATCCAAATCTTGCATTTCCCCCACATCTATGCTACTATTTTCCCAGAAAGAGAAACAAAGGGAGGAACAAACAATGCAGGAAATTCTCAACAAATCCGGTTTTATCTGTGACATGGACGGTGTCATCTACCGGGGCAGCCGGGTGCTTCCCGGCGTTCCGGAGTTCATCCAGTGGATGATGGAAAACGACAAGAAGTTTATCTTCCTGACCAACAGCCCCGAGCGGACGCCTCAGGAGCTGAGCATGAAGCTCAAACGGATGGGACTGGATGTCAGCGCTGACCATTTCTATACCAGCGCCATGGCCACCGCAGAATTTCTTGCCTCCCAGTGCCCGGACTGTACCGCCTATGTCATCGGCGAGCCCTCTCTGACCAAAGCCATGTACGATCAGGGCATCTATATGAACGATGTGAACCCGGAATATGTGGTGCTGGGCGAGACCCGGACCTACTGCTTTGAGAAGGTAGAGAAGGCCATCGAGCTGGTAAATAAGGGCGCTAAGCTCATCGGCTGCAACCCGGACACCATCGGCATCATGGAAAAGGGCGTCATCCCTGCCACCGGTTCCCTCATCGCCCCTATTGAGATCGCCACCGGAAAGAAGGCCTACTTCGTGGGCAAGCCCAATCCCCTCATCGTCCGCAAGGCCCTGAACCGCATCGGCTGCCATTCCAGCGAGATCGCCTTCATCGGCGACCGGATGGACACGGATATCATCGCCGGTATCGAGTCCAGCTTGGATACCGTGCTGGTCCTCAGCGGCGTGACCCATCAGGAGGACGTGGACAACTTCCCCTACCGCCCCAAATATATTCTCAGCGGCATCTGCGATCTGGTAAAGGATCTGTAAAGAAGCAGCGGCACCCACACGGGTGCCGCGCTCTTTTTATGCTCTTTTCCACCGGTGGGTACGTTTTTTCCCCGTCAAAGAGACTGTATCTGCTTCATCAGATACCGCTTCCGGTATTTCAGCTGCACATAATTCAGCACCCGGTTATAATAAATGGGGTTGGCCACGCCGCCGAAGATCCCCACCACAGGCATGCCCTGAATGAATTTCAGCAGCAGCATATCCATGGCAAATACCGAGGCTGTCTCCCGGATCTGCTCCTCCAGCACAGGCTTGGCCACAGCCTGAGGCTCCTCTGTCAGCATGGAATCCACCATTTCATCCCATTCGATCCGTTCCTGCCCGGTAATGAGTGAGGCGGACATCATGTTGAGGATCACATACTGCTCTTCCGGCTTTTCATAATCAAAGCCATAATGCAGCGCAGTTTCATAGATGCCCTTGAACAGGGTGCTGATAAACAGCAGAATATCCGGCACCCCAACGCCCAAGGCGCCCAAAGCCAGACCTTCCGCAGTTGTGACCACCAGATTCAGGCTGTCGCTGCGTTTTGCACTCTTGTGGAGGGCCTTCAGTTCCTTGCGCCCACCCTTCAGCTGCACCGCATAATCCCGGATGCTGTGGTCATTTTTTAGATTTTCCTTATTGTAGCTCTTCTCGATCAGCCCTCTGCCCTGCTGAAAAACCACGGAAAACGCCTTGCAGAAGGTGCTTTCCAGTCCCGTATAGACCTTTTGGGGAATCTTATCGCCCAAATGGGTCTTCCACGCCGGATTTTTGGCGTTGACAAAGGCCTTTTGCAGTTTCTTTTCCTGTTTTTCCACAGCTTGGAGCTCTTTTTTTAATGCTTTTGCCCGTTTCTCCTCTGCTTTCATTCCGTCACCCCGAAATGCTCCCGAAATTCCGGGGATAGCCACCAGTAACGGCTTCCCCAGTTTTCAAAATTCCACTGCTCCATATAGTCGTTGCATTCGTAGTCCACATAGTAGAGCTTTCCTTCGCAGACCACGAAATTTGTAGGGAAGTAATCGATATTGGTCTTCGCCGGATACAGCAGCCGGCACATATCCTCCATCTGCCAGAAGAAGCCATCCTCCATACGGTTTTGGCGCACCAGCACATCGATGGTATCGCCGGGAATAAACTCCTTCAGAATCCGCTCCTGCTGCCGATCCACCGCCAGCAGTCTGGGCATGGGGATACCAAGGGCCGACAGTTTCTCATAATCCCGCAGCTCTGAGGCCAGCTTGTCCCCAAACTGATAGTAGGCGCAGGGCTCATGATGGATCTGCTTTACAACGTATTCTCCTTCCCCATCCGTCACCAGATAGGAATAGCCGCCTTTCCCCTTCCCCAACAGCTTTTTCACCGCGAATTCTCTGCCATTGACTGTAATAGATTCCATACGCTTCCCCTTTGATCCCGTAGGGGCCGATGCCTACATCGGCCCTTTTCCTCGCCCCCTACGGGCACCGAAAATTATGCAAAACAGGCTCCCAGAAAGCGGGAGCCTGTTAATTGTTTATTTACCCAAGAACTCCTTGGTGACCTTCACGATATTGTCCGCGCACAGGCCAAACTCCCGCAGGACCTCGTAAGCGGGACCGGAGAAGCCGAACTCGTCGTTGACACCGATGCGCTTGACAGGGGTGGGATAGGTTTCGGACAGGAAGCTGCACACAGCCTCGCCCAGACCGCCGATGACGGAATGCTCCTCACAGGTGATGATCTTACCGCACTCCTTGGCAGCCTTCAAGACCATTTCTTCGTCCAGAGGCTTGATGGTGGACATGTTGATGATCCGGGCATTGATACCCATCTCAGCCAGCTTTTCGCCAGCCTGAACAGCTTCATACACCATCAGACCGTTGGCGATGATGGCGATATCGGTGCCGTCACGCATGACTTCGCCCTTGCCGATCTGGAAGGTGAAGCCTTCCTCATGGAACACGGGCACTGCCAGACGGCCCATACGCAGGTAGACGGGGCCCTTGTATTCATACGCAGCCTTGGTGGCAGCCTCTGCCTCCACGCCGTCAGCGGGGCAAATAACCACCATGCCGGGAATAGAGCGCATCAGGGCGAAGTCCTCGCAGCACTGATGGCTTGCGCCGTCCTCACCGACAGACAAACCGCCGTGGGATGCACCGATCTTCACATTCAGCCGGGTGTAACCGATGGAGTTGCGGATCTGCTCGTAAGCGCGGCCGGAAGCAAACATGGCGAAGGAGGAAGCGAAGGGGGTCATGCCGGAAGCGGCCAGACCTGCTGCCACACACATCATGTCAGCCTCTGCGATACCGCAGTTGAAGTGACGGTCGGGATATGCCTTGCCGAACATGCCGGTCTTGGTGGAGCCGGCCAGGTCAGCGTCCAGAACCACGATATCCTCGTGCTCCTTGCCCAATTCTACGAGAGCCTTGCCGTAGCCTTCACGGGTGGCCATCTTTTTGATCTCTGCCATCTTACATGCCCTCCAGTTCTGCAAGTTTCTTGTTCAGCTCTGCCATGGCCTGCTCGTACTGGGCATCGTTGGGAGCCACGCCGTGCCAGCCAGCCTCGTTCTCCATGAAGGAAACATCCTTACCCTTGACGGTGGTCATGATGATGGCGCTGGGCTTTCCCTTAACGGTCTTGGCATGCTCCATGGCAGCCTCGATCTGGTCGAAGTCGTGACCGTCGATGCACTGCACGTCAAAGCCGAAGGCCTCCAGCTTGGCATCAATGGGGTAGGGACTCATGACCTTGGCAACATCGCCGTCGATCTGCAGTCCATTGTTGTCGATGATGATGCACAGGTTATCCAGCTTGTAGTGGCTTGCAAACATGCAGGCCTCCCAAACCTGACCCTCCTGAATTTCGCCGTCGCCCAGCAGGGTGTAGACCCGGTTATTCTTCTTCTGGACTTTAGCAGCCAGCGCCATGCCGCAGGCGGTAGAGATGCCCTGACCCAGAGAACCGGTGGACATGTCAACGCCGGGAACAGTGTTCATATTGGGATGGCCCTGCAGGTAGCTGCCAACCTTACGCAGCTGCAGCAGATCTTCCACAGGGAAGAAGCCGCGGTGTGCCAGTGCGGCGTACAGGCCGGGGGCGCAGTGGCCCTTAGACAAAACAAAACGGTCGCGGTCCTCCCACTTGGGGTTGGCAGGATCAACATTCAGTTCCTTATGATACAGATAGGTAAACAGTTCTGCTGCAGACATGCTGCCGCCGGGATGGCCGCACTTGGCTGCATGGGTACTCTCAATGATGCCCATACGAACCTTGCAGGCCGTGATCTGCAGCTGCTTCTTTTCCTGGGATGTCATAGGATCCTCCTTGATTTTATAAAAATGCTTATTCGCCATAGTTACGCTAGTATACCCATATTATACAGGTATCCGACGGCATTTGTCAATTGTTCAAGCAACAAAAACGGCACAACTTTCGTTGTGCCGTTTTGGTCATGATACAGAAATCTGCCGTCTTCTCTCTGCTGTTACCGCCAGATATCGGATCAGCAGCGTCAAAAGGACGATTCCTGCCAAGCATCCGCTCATCACACTGTAGGCAAACACCGCCTCATTGCCCCGGCGCTGGACGTAATATTCCATAAAGCCGGCGCAGCCCACACAGGCAGCAATGGGCAGCCACAGCAAAAGCTGCCAGAACTTGAAACCCCGTAATTTCACCATCCGGTGGGAGAACACCGCAATGGCCAGTCCCAGTCCCAGCGCACCCAGCACCTGCACCACGCTGACAAAGCCGTTGCTGCGGAAAAACAGGCTGTCATAGCGGGTACTGTCCAGCACCACCTGAGAAGCTCCGTAAATCAGCAGGAAAATCAGACAGGTATCGCCGTCCTTCAGTTTCTGGGCTTTGTTTGCCCGAATATAGAAGACCGCTAAGCCTGTAAACAGCACCAGCGCCACCATGGACTGGATCACAAAGGTGGCCAGACGGTATTCTGTTGCTCCGGACACCGCATTGGTGACAGGATAGGCAAAGGGCAGGCTGGTGACATTCTCCAGCACATTGCCCCGGTCGGAAGCATTGAAGAAGGAGGTCAGACGGCCCACCGCAATGCCCGCACAACCGGCAATACTCATGCAGTCCAGCATTTCCCCCAAGCTGCGGTCCAGCCGCAGAAAACGCAGCAGCGCCGCTGTCAGAAAGCACCCAAGAAATACGCCCATCAGGGCATAGCCGCCGGAGGTATAATCCGTCATGGCAGCCAAAAAGCCGTCATAGCTGTCAGCACGGCAGTACCAGTGGAAAAACCGGGCAAAAATCAAGCCCAGAACCAGACACAGCGGCACTGCTGCGAAGCCCGCCACCGCATTTCCACCCTTTCCAATATAAAAGGAGAGGAAGAAGCAGATCGCCGTCACCGCCGCCAGCGTCAGGACGATGGAGTTCCAGTAAACAAAGGTATCTCCCCAAATGAAGGCCAGCTTATCCATTGTCCCCACCTCCGTCCGGAATTGCTGTCGCGAAATAAATGATATCGCTGATCTTGCGCTGCTGACCGTAAACAGGGCGGTTCATCAGCTTGTCGTTCATAACGATGGTGGCCGTCTGGCCGCCGTCTAGGCAGTAGGCCATCCGGCAGCCAGTAGCTGCGATATTTTTGGCAAACATGGCCACCGTGGGGATCTCCTGATAAGGGCCGGTGGTATTGGCCGCCACCACAATATAGTGCAGCTCATCCAGCTGACACAGGGCGGCTCGGGCATAGCCCTCGTCGATCTCGCCCACACCATACCAAGTGTGTCCCACCAGCTCGTAATTGTCCACCAGAATAGGACCGAAGGCCAGACTGAACTGAATGTCATGCTCGTCCACGAAGGCCTGCACCTCCTCCACCGTCAGCACATCGCCGCCGTAGGTAAAGTGCATGTTGCCTTCACGGTCAATGTAGCAGGTCTCCGCATAGGTGCCTTCTACCCGCTTGGCTTCTCCCTCGTAAACCACCGCACCGAAGTCACGGAAACGGTAGAAATCGCCGGCAGAGGCCACCACGGCATTGACAGCTTCTGCCATTTCCGTAGTCAGAAACTGCATGTCAGAGCCGTATTCACCGCCCGCCAAATGGCGGCGGAACTGGGACGGATGGGACACCTTGATCTCCGAGAAGGTGTACACCGAGCCATCATGGACCTCCTGCCAGCACAGGGCCAGAATGCTGTCGTCCAGATAATAGGTGGTGGCAGTATTGTTCTCATAGCGCGCTCCGATGGGCTGGAAATAGGTCTCCTGCCCGTCCAGCAGCCATTTTGCACGTTGCAGCACCTGCTGCAAGGTTTCCGGGTCGCTGGAGGAGCCAAACAGAGCTTGGTCCGGTTCCGGGGCCACCTGTGTGCCCTCCTCGATCCAGTAGACCTTCCGCACAGGAGGCAGGGTCTCCTCCGTAGCCTCCGGCGTTTCCGCCTCCTCACCCTCCGGACGCTTCTCATTCAGAAGGAGCCGCCGGGCGCTGTCCAGTTCCTCCTCTACCAGAGCCCCTAACCGCTCCGGGATATCAATGCTGCCTGTCTTGCTGTAGGCAGCTGTCTTGGGTTTTCCCACATAGTGGACCATATGCTTCAGCACCATGCCGCTGAAATAAAGGGATGCCGGGATGATCACCAGCCCCAGCAGGATAAACAGCGTCAGCTTTCCCCTGCTCTGCTTGCGGACCGGAGGTTGGATATTTTCCTGCCGGGTCACTGCCTGCTTGGCTCTGACGGAGCTGCGGGAATATTTCGGTTTATATGCCATATCCCGTCCTCCTCACTTCAATCCGCCGGAGATCGCCTGCAAAAAAGCTTCGTCCGCCGCCGCATACCACTGACCATCTTCGCAGACCAGCGTCAGCGTCACATTCCGCGTTACCGTTTCCCCAGCTTCCAGCGCTTCCGCCACCGCCTGCTGCAGCACTTCCTCCACAAGCTCCGGACGGAAATTGTTGCTTTCGTCGTACAGTTCCTCCATGTCCTCCGCCTGCGCCACACGCTGGGTCATCAACCCATGGGCCCGGTTGCTGATGGATTCCGTCACCGAGGCAATATCCAGCGCCGTCACCACAGCCTTGCAGCCGATGCCGGAATTGGTGGCGTAGCAGCTTCCCTCATAGGTCAAAGAAAGGCTGTCCGCAAAAGCCTCCCAAATCTGCTGCTTCGCAGCATCTGTCAGCTCCTGTTCGGAGCCAAGCTCCGGCTGTCCGTACAGCAGGTGGGAAACGGCCTCAAAATCCGCCTTTTCCACTGCCTGCTGCAATTCCTGCGCACAGGCCACCGCCCCCTCGGGCAGTTCCTTCAATTTCGGCTCCGCATCCAGCGATATCAGACAAAGCACGATGGACAATACCATCACAACCATGCCGAGAACGCCGAAAATTCCAGAGAAAACGCGTGCAATTTTCATAGCCTCACCTGCTTTCATACTTGCTTTCATTATAGCTTTTTTTCGGAGGTTGTCAATCAATTGACATTGTCCGCGGAAAATCTTAAGCTTCTGCCTGTCAAAAAAGCAGAGCGGGAGATTCCCGCTCTGCTCATAATACAGATTCGTAAACATTCTCAATGGCTTTACCGAAGTTCTTTTTATCAAAGGCGGCGGCGATCTCCTCGCTGCGCTTTGCCGCGGCGGCCCGCCATTCCTTATCCTCCATGACAGCATCAATGGCATGGAGAAATTCCTCGGCGCTGGTGTATTCGTAGCCGTTTTCACCCTTCTGCAGCACGTCTGCCAGACAGTCATCCTGACGGCACAGAAGGGGCAGACCGTTGGCAGCCGCTTCGATATAGGTCAGGCCCTGGGTTTCGCTGGTGGAGGCACTGACGAATACATCGCCCAGCTGGTAATAGTTCTGTACCTGCGCAGGGGGAACCATGCCGGTGAAGATCACATGCTTCTCTACCCCCAGCTCCTTTGCCAGCTTCTCCAGATCTGCCCTTGCAGGGCCATCTCCTACGATGAGGAATTTCAGCCCATCGTTCTGCTTCCGGGCCTCGGCAAACAGCGTAATCAGCTCATCCAGATTCTTTTCTCCGCCCAGACGGCCCAGATTGATGAGGACCTGATCCTCATCCCCGATTCCCAAGGCACGGCGCTTCTGCTGCCGCTCCTCCATGGACAGGCGCTGATAATGCTGATCCAAACGAATACCGCTGGGCACCACGCTGATGGGTGCCCGCATACCGTAATTCTGCAGGGTATTTTCCACCTTCTGGGTGGGTGCCACCAGCGTATCCACCCGCTTTAGACGGCGTCGGGACAAAACTTTCGCCAGATAGTCACCCAGACGCTTGCTGGGAATGATGTAAGAGGTCAGATACTGCTCATAGAGCGTATGATAGGTATGCACCAGCGGCGCACCGGTAATGCGGCTGATGCGGGCAGCAAACTGGTAGCTGAAAAATTCGCACTGGCTGTGGACCACATCCGGCTTCCAGTCGATGATCTCTTGGATCAGCTTATGGCGGTAGGAGGTGGGCATCCGCAAGTCGGGATACACCGCCTTCAGCGGCACGGAGCGGATATAATACACCGCTCCCTCCTTATGGGAATGGAGGGTGTCGGAAATGGTCAGGATGCGCACATCATGGCCCTTTTCTGTTAATTCGTCAAATAGATTCTGCACCGATGTGACCACGCCGTTGGTGCTGACGGTATACAGGTCGGTGGTGATCAGAACCTTTCGCTTTGTTTCCTGAGGTGTCATAGAGTCCTCCGTCTATATGTAAAAAATCCTAAATATCACAGTTTTTTCTATTATATCAGAAGTTTTCTCAAATTTCTACCATCAAAATCATCAAGTTTGTCTGTTTTTACAGGCAAAAAGTTGTGGTAAAGATACGGCAAAGATGTCCGCAGGACACGAAACCAGAGAGATAGAGCGTATTTCCACTCCCCAGCCAACCTTCGCACAGCAACGCCACCATTTTCCTCTCTTTTCATAAGAAAACCTTAATCTTGTGCCCCTTGCAATCTTTCTTTTCCCATGGTATGATATTATGTAGACTTTTCCCGGAGGAAATATATGGGAACCAAAACACGAATTTTCCTTGCGACTTTACTGGCATTGGTGATCCTGCTGTGTGCAGGTGCCGGTGGCTGGTATTGGTATGACAATAACATAGACCGCAGCGGCTGGGTCATTGAGGATGGAGTCCGGTTTTATCAGGATTTCCATGCCGATCCGGTTTCCGGCTGGATGGAATTGCCGGAGGGCCGGTACTATTTCCACGAAGACGGAACGCCCCACCTTGGATGGCAGGAGCTTGAGGGCACTACTTATTATTTCGGCACCGACGGCATCCTGCACACCGGCTGGCTGGAGCAGGATGGCCGCACCCATTACTTTGGCGGCAATGGTGCCATGGTCTCCGGCTGGTTATGGCTGGAGGAGGGGCGGTATTATCTGGATGACGGCGTTCTTGTCACCGGCTGGCAGGAGCTGCGCGACGGACGGTACTACTTCAGCGACGAAGGTCTTGCCACCATCGGGTTTGCGGAAATTGGCGGAAGCCGGTACTATTTTGACAATGGCATTCTGGTCACCGGCCATCAGCAGATCGATGGACGGGACTACTACTTCCGGGAGGACGGCACCATGTTCTCCGGCTGGGAGGAAACGGAGGAGGGGCTGCGCTACTATCACGAGGACGGCTTCCTTGCCGAGGGCTGGCAGGAGATCGACGGTCAGCGCTACTATTTTAACGAAAACGGCATTATGCACACCGGCTGGCTCCAATTGGGCGAATACCGCTACTTCCTCTACGAAGACGGCACCCCCGCTACAGGTCCCGCCGTCATCAACGGAGACCAGCACTACTTCACCCCCAAGGGCATCGAGGTGGTTCTGGTGAATGCCCTGAATCCGGTTCCGGACTGGTACCATCTGGATGCGGTGAACGTAGTGGACTATCACGATGTGGACCGGCTGTGCTATGATGCACTGGTGCGGATGCTTGCCGACTGCGAAGCCGCAGGCATCGAATACAATTTTAATTCCGCCTACCGCACCCTCAACGAGCAGACCGCCATCATGGAATACCGCACCCGGGAGCATATGGAGGATTTTAATCTCGACTTCCGGGCAGCACGGGACATGGCTATGGAAACCGTCGCCATCCCCGGCACCAGCGAGCACCACTTGGGTCTTGCGGTGGATCTGCTGGGTGACGAAGCTGTGGCATGGTTTACGGAGCATTGCTGGGATTACGGCTTCATTGTCCGCTACACCAAGGCAAAGGAGCCTATCACCGGCATTGTGGATGAGCCGTGGCACTTCCGCTATGTAGGTACCGAGGTTTCCTTGGATATGAAAGGTACCGGTCTGTGTCTGGAAGAATATCTGGGTGCCGAGGCTGTAGACATGGAGATGGTCAAAGCCCTCTACGGTGATCTGCTGTACGAGGAAACCATCTACGGCAAGGAAAACGTGGATCTTTCCTGATATGGGAATCTAGCACAGCACTGTAGGGGGCGGCGTCCTCGACGCCCCGACCTAAAATCCGACCTTGATGGGCGGATTTTGGGAACAACGCTGCATTCAGTAAGGATTTTGCCCCATCAAGGAGTGAAATCCCTTCGGGGCGTCCGGGAGGCCGCCCCCTACATTCCATTATGCCAGTGTGTTATGTTCCAACCGACAATACATAAGCAGGACACGAGCATTCGTGTCCTGCTTGCTTTTTTATGACAGCACCAGCTTATCATCCACTTCGTCGGAGCCGGAGGCCTGACTGAACAGGTTCAGCAGATGTTCCACCGTCAGATTTTTCTTTTCGTCACCGGAAACGTCTACCACAATGTGACCGTCGTACATCATAATAAGGCGGTTGCCATAGTTGATGGCATCGCGCATGTTATGGGTGATCATCATGGTAGTCAGCTGATTCTTTTCCACGATGCGCTGAGTGGCATCCAGCACCTTGGCGGCGGTCTTGGGGTCCAGAGCCGCAGTGTGCTCGTCCAACAGCAGCAGCTTGGGCCGCTGCAGCGTTGCCATCAGCAGCGTCAGGGCCTGCCGCTGACCACCGGAGAGAAGGCCCACCTTAGAGGTCATCCGGTCTTCCAGGCCCAGATCCAGAATTTTCAGATGCTCCCGGTAGGCTTCCCGGTCAGCCTTGGTGATGCCCACCTTCAGAGTCCGGGGCAGTCCCCGGCGGTCTGCCAGCGCCATATTTTCCTCGATCTGCATGGTCGCCGCTGTTCCCATCATGGGGTCCTGAAAGACCCGGCCAATGTAAGCCGCCCGCTTATATTCCGGCAGGTGTGTCACATCGATGCCGTCGATGACGATGCTTCCCTCGTCCACATCAAACACACCGGCAATGGCATTAAGCATGGTAGACTTACCGGCGCCGTTGCCGCCGATGACGGTGACAAATTCACCCTCCTTCATATGCAGATTCAGCCCATTCAGGGCCACCTTTTCGTTGACGGTGCCCGGGTTGAAAACCTTGCGGATATTGTTCAGTTTCAGCATTATCCTCTCACCTTGTCCTTTCCATGGTGATACTGCTGCTTCCAGTGAGGAACAGCCAGGAACAGCGCCACGATCAGCGCAGAGATCAGTTTCATGTAATTGGTGTTCAGCTTCAGCTCACTGATAACAAACTGAATGACCACATAGTAAATGATAGAACCAAGGGACACTGCCAGCAGCTTGAAGCCAAAGTTGCGGAAGATCTTGCCGAAGGCCACATCGCCGATGATGATGGCAGCCAGCGCAATGACGATGGCGCCGCGGCCCATATTGATCTCCGCAAAGCCGTTATACTGGCACAGCAGGGCACCGGACAGGGCCACCAGCATGTTGGCCAGTGCAAAGGACAAAACCTTGTTGAAATTGGTATTGATGCCCTGCGCCCGGGCCATGTTGCCGTTGGCACCGGTAGCGCGGATGGAGCAGCCCAGCTCTGTGCCGAAGAACCAGTACAGCACGCCGATCACCACCACTGTCAGCAATCCTACCACCACAATGGGGTGCTGGAAGAACGGACGGGTACCCTTCTGGACCTCCTGCAGATACCGCAGAGATACCAGCAGGTCAAGATTATTGACATTGACCGCCACATTGGCCTTCATGTCCATAACGGCAAGGTTCACAGACCACAGTCCCAGCTGGGTCAGGATACCGGAAAGGATCGCAGGAATGCCGCACTTGGTATGGAAGAAGCCGGTAACGAGGCCTGCCAGCAGACCTGCCAGCATGGCCATACCCATGGCCGCCCAAATATTCCAGCCAGCCGTCACCAGCACAGCACATACCGCGCCGCCGGTACAGAAGGAGCCATCCACCGTCAGGTCGGAGGCATCCAGTATTTTATAGGTGATGTACACGCCAATGGCCATGATGCCCCAGATCAGACCCTGTGCAACGGCACCGGGCAGGGCATTGATAAAATTCATCATTATTATCTATCCTCCAAAGCAGATATCAGCCGAAGTGGGCGAGTTGGGAAAACCCATCTCGCCCGCTTGTGTCAGCGTACTTTATGGAATTATTCTGCGGGAATTACCTCGTAGCCAGCCAGAGGCGCGATGCCCAATGCTTCGCAGATGGCTGCATTGTACTTGGGGGTCTGCTTGTCGGCGTAGGCAACAGGCATGGTGGCGATGTCAGCCTCGCCCTTCAGGATCTGAGCGGCCATTTCAGCGGTCTTGACACCCAGATCGTAGTAGCTGATGGACAAGGTAGCAATGCCGCAGCCCTTGCAGATGCCCTCTTCACCTGCGATGACGGGAACGCCGGCGGGCTGGCAGATGCCGTCGATGATACCGGTGGAGGAAGCCACGGTGTTATCGGTGGGAACGTAAATCACATCGGAGTTGTCGCAGGCGGTCTGGGTGACGGCTGCCATGTCGTTGGAGTCAGCGAAGGGGTACTGGGTAACGGTCAGGCCCTTGGCTTCCAGCAGTGCCTGCACGGTATCCACCTGATACTGGGAGTTCGCCTCAGCGGAGCAGTACAGCAGGCCAACGGTCTTGGCATCGGGGCACCACTCGGTGATCATGTCTGCCTGCTTGTCCAGAGGAGCCAGATCGGAGGTGCCGGAAACGTTGCCGCCCACGGTACCGGTGAAGTTTTCAATGCCCATGGCCACGCCGTATTCGGTAACGGAGGTGCCGAGGATGGGGATGTCTGCGGTGGCAGCGGCAGCGGTCTGGAGGGCGGGGGTGGCGTTTGCCATGATGAGGTCAACGCCCTGGGTCACGAAGTCATTGATGATGGGAGAACAGGTTGCATTGTCACCGGCAGCGACCTTCACCTGAATTTCCACGTTTTCTGCACCCATCAGTTCGGTCAGCTTATCCACAAAGCCCTGCGTTGCCTGATCCAGCGCAACATGGGGAACCAGCTGGCAGACGCCAACCACAAACTTGTCAGAAGCAGCCTTCTCGGAAGCGCCGCAGGCGGTCAGGGAAACCAGCATCACAAGGGCCAATGCGATGGCAAGGATCTTTTTCATACTCTTTTTCTCCTTTTCTGTGCCGCGCACATCTGTGCGCGTGCGAAATACTTTTGATAGACCACACTATAGCACTTCACCGTGATAATGTCAACTAGGATTTATGGATTTATCATAAGCATTTAAATTTTAAATAGTAAGCGCATAGCTACCGTCATACAAGCTGCAAAAAAGAGAGGCTCTGCGCCTCTCTTTTTTTGCAGCTGTTATGCCTGTGCCAGCTTTCGGCAGGCAGCAGCCAGCTCCCGCAGGGTACTGCAGGACACCATGGGGCAAATGGCACCCATGGTCTGGATGCTTTTGATATACTTCCACTTATTTTCCGGGATCGGATTGAGGATCAGCACCCGTCCGGCCTGCCGTTTACTTTCCTGCAGGGCGGCAATGGCCCGAGGCTGGTCGATGGTCTTGGTATCAGACAAGATCAGCAGCGTGGTGGCACTGTTCAGCACCGCAGGCTGCTTGGTATTCAGCTGCTCCAGCGCGCTGCCCAAGTCCGTACCCCGGCCATAAATGCCGGTATCCCGTACAAAGGACCGGAACAGGTCCATATTTTGCAGCTTGAAGGCATCGGCTTCCGTCATAGTCTCAGAAAACAGGAAGACCCGGGAGCTGTCAGCCACCTGATTCAGACTTTGGATAAACCGCAGGGCAAACTCCGAAAACTGGACCATGGAGCCTGAAACATCGCACAGCAGCACCAGATGCTTCCGCTGGGACCGTTTTTTCTTATATTTCAGCCGGTAAAAGCTGCCGCCGGTCTCCAGACCCTTCCGGAAGGTCCGGCGAAAATCCAGCTTGCCGGTGTGGCCTCCCTGTTTCCGCTTGGCAGACAGCTCTCCATTGATCTGCCGTGCTACAGTCTGGATGATCTCGATGGCCTTGGGGATCTCCGTATCCTTGAAATCAGAAATGTCCCGGTAGAGAATACCGATCTCCGGGTCTGCCTCCTGGCCGCCCAGGCCTGCATTTTCCATCAGCATCTGCTGCTCCATAATGGCACGGGCAAAGACCGAGTGGATGAACTCGCCGTAGAGCTTGGGATTCCGCTCCGCCGTAGCCCGATACTTGTCCATGAAATTGCGCAGCCGCTGGCGAGCTTCCTCCGGCATGGCAGCATAGGTCTCCCGCTGCTTTTCATCCAGATCCATGGGCTGGCCGTTCAGCTGCAGCTCCTCCTCGGCCTCCTGCCGGTGCTGCTGCAGCTCCTTCTCCCGCTCCATCTGCTCCTTGGCCTGCTGACGCATTTTCTCCTCGGAGATAAAAAAGCCATCAAAGACCCGGTCGAAGGTGATCTGTTCCTCTCGTGACTTGGCATAGACCGTCCGCAGGGCGGTTTTGACCTTCTCCCGGTCCTCCATACCCAATGCGATAAGCAGGCGGCTGGCATCCTCGGTTTCCTTGGGGCTCACCGCAAGTCCCTGCAGCCGGAGCATCCGGGAAAAGGCAGAGAGCTTTTCCAGATAAACGTCCGGCTCAATCATGGTGGTGTCCCCCATGGTGGTGATGGCCGCAGTGACCGCCGCACTGGCAGTCCTCCTCCCCGTCAAGGTCCATGGCGGTAATATCCTCGTTGTTCTTCAGCACGAAGCCCGCCGTCTGCCGCAAGGCATCGGGGGTCAGCTCCCGGATGCCGAGTGCATCCAGCGCCGCTGCCCAGTCCAGCGTCTCTGCAATGGAGGGCTTTTTCAGGATGGTTTCGTTGGCCCGGAGTTTCTGGACCGCCAGCGCCACCTGGGCGCAGAGCCGGTCATCCACATGGGGCAGCTTGGCCCGGAGGATGGCAAGCTCCTTCTGCATGTCCGGATATTCGATATACAGGTACGCGCAGCGGCGGCGCAGAGCCTCGCTGAGGGGCCGGGCCCGGTTGGAGGTCAGCACCACAAAGGGAATGGTTTTTGCCCGAATGGTGCCCACCTCGGGGATAGAAACCTGCATTTCCGACAGCAGTTCCAGCAAAAAGGCTTCAAATTCTTCGTCTGCCTTGTCAATTTCGTCGATCAGAAGTACTACGGGCTTGTCGGACCGGATGGATTTCAGCAAAGGCCGCTCCAGCAGGTATTCGTCGCTGAACAGGGATTTGGTCAGAGCCTCCTTGTTCTGAGAATCCATGTTCACCTGAATGGATAATAGCTGCTTCTGATAGTTCCACTCGTACAGGGCCTTGCTTTCGTCCAGGCCTTCATAGCACTGTAAGCGCACCAGATCCCGATCCAAGCTTGACGCCATCACCTTGGCAATTTCCGTCTTGCCAACGCCTGCAGCGCCCTCGATCAGCAGGGGCCGCCCCAGCTGCAGGGCTACATACAGCACCGTGGCAAGGGTGTCGTCATAAATATAATGGGATTCGTCCATTTTTTGTTTCAATTCATCAAAGGTCATACTACCGCCTCCTTTTCGATATGATTATATCATAAGCTGGGGCATTTTGGAAGTAACAAAGTCACGGAAAGATATTCCCCGTCTATATGTCATTGCGAGCAAGTGCGCACACTGGTGTGGTGATCGAAGGGAATGCCTGTGGTGCAATCCCCCACAAGTTTCCGGAATGTATCCTTTACGGGTACTGCGCGGACCTTTGAAGGGGATTGCCACGTCGCTTCGCTCCTCGCAATGACATCATTTTTCTTGCAACTTTTCCGGTAATACGCTATACTTTTCCTATCAAAGCTCAGGAGGTATCCCTATGGATCAGGAACGTTTTGCGCGGCAGCTTACCTTTATTCTGGAAGCCGATAAGGAAAAAAACATTCTCCGGCAGACCCATCTTTCCGGCCACGGGCGGCGGGAAAATGACGCCGAACATGCATGGCACATGGCCATCATGATCTATCTGCTGAAGGAATACGCCAACGAAGAGATCGATCTTGCCAAGACCATGATGATGGCCCTGATCCACGACATTGTGGAGATCGATGCCGGGGATACCTATGCCTACGATGACAAGGGACTGGAAAGCCAGAAGGAGCGGGAGGAAAAAGCCGCCGACCGGATCTTCGGACTGCTGCCGGAGGACCAGTGTGCGGAACTGCGCGCCCTCTTTGAGGAGTTTGAAGCCTATGAGACACCGGAGGCCAAATTTGCCCGGGCCATGGACAATTTCCAGCCCCTCCTCTTAAACGATGCCAACGAGGGCGGCGACTGGAAGGCCCACAACGTCACTCGCTCCAAGATCATGACCCGCCACAGCAAAACCAACTTAGGCTCCACCGTCATCGGTGCCTATTCCAAGGAACTGATCGACGAAAATGTACGAAAAGGCAATTTGAGCGGGGAATAAACGGAAATGATGCGGAATTTTTTATCCATGAAGCGCACCTGCGGTACATGAAGCATTGCTCCGCAATATGAAGCAAAAAGGCACGAAATGCGTTGCATTTCGTGCCTTTTTATTATATTGGTGGCACCGCTTCATGGGCTGCGCCCGCTTCATGTGCCCTCAGGCTCGCTTCCTGTCCCCGCAGGGGACGCATCATTTACTTATTGGCGATGGCTTCAATCTCCACCAGTGCGCCCTTGGGCAGGTCCTTCACGGCGAAGCAGGCCCGGGCGGGGCAGTTTTCTACGAAGAACTCGGCGTAAACTGCGTTCATGGCGGCAAAGTCCGCAATGTCAGCCAGCAGAACGGTGGTCTTCACCACATCGGTCAGGGCGTAACCGGCGGCTTCCAGAATGTTCTTCACATTGGTCAGGGACTGGCGGGACTGGGTGACGATGTCCTCACCGGCGAAGCAAGAAGTGGCAGGATCAATGGGGATCTGACCGGAAACGAACAGCATGGAGCCGGCCTGCACCGCCTGAGAGTAGGGGCCGATGGCAGCAGGGGCATTGGGGGTGTGGATGATCTGGTTCATATAAAAATCTCCTCCAAAATAAAATTTATACGCAGTGTGGAGTGTGGAGCTTTAAAAAACAACTCCTCACTCCTAACTCCTAATTCCTCACTCCAAATACCAGCCGGTATGGTTGGGAATGTTCGGGTCCCTGTCATAGCGGAACACACCGCGCAGCATGGCGTAGTATTCCAGATAATCCTGACCGTCCTCGGTATAGCGCCAGCCGGGGCCGTAGGGCTGCTCACCGGTATACAACGACCAGCATTCGGGGTGCAGCTCTTGGAAGCGCTGCTGTTCTTCTTCGGATACCCGTTTCTTGGAATTGTTCTTGGCGCAAAGATTGGTCAAAGGCAGTTCATCCAGCGCAGACAGGTCCGTGACGCCGGTAAAGCTGATGTTCAGCATTTCCAGACTGGTACAGCCTGCCAGAGGGGAAATATCCTCCAGCATGCCGCAGAAGGCAAGCTCCATAAATTTCAGATTCTTGCAGTTTTCAAAGGGAGAAAGGTCCTTGATCTGGGCGCTGGACAGGATGATGGCCTCCAGCTTGGGCATTCCTCGGGCAAAGCTCATATCGCTCAGGTAGCCGCCATCGTCGCCATTGTGGCCAAAGTCAATGAAGCGGACATCCTCGCAGTAGCTCAGGTTCTTGCTGTTGTTATCCGTCAGGTCGTAGACCGCCCGGATGATCTCCGCGTCGGTCATAGTGCTGCCCCGGCCAAAGTCCACACGCCAGACTACCTTGGTCCGATCCCGGTAATCCTCCCGGATCTGTGCCAGCACCTCGTTGGACACAGAGCAGTATTCCAGCACGAAGCGCTTGCAGTTGGGCAGGATATCCAGCGCCTGCCGGATCTCCTCCTCGCCCTCGTCACCGATGCGCTTGTTCTTGATATGGACCTCTTCGTCGTCCGTGGACAGCGTTACGCCGTAGAAATCGAAGCTGTACTGGAAGACCACATCGGGGGCAGCCTCCTGCAGGCGCTTCACATCCTGCTTGCTCAGACCGCTTTCTCCGTTTTCATCCGTCAGATCCACCCGCTCAAGACCCGGCAGCAGGGGCAGCTTCTCCACGAAGGTTTCCACGTCGCCGCTTTCCATGGCAGACAGGTCCAGCCGGGTCGTGGCAGCATCGTATTCGCTGCCTAGGAGCTCCACGATGCAGTTGATCTCAAGCTCGGGATACGCGGTGCGCAGGGCTTCCACCTGCTCTGCAGACAGGGCCGGATCCCGGAGGGTCAGACTTGTAAGCTTCGGCAGATAGGCGAGGTTTGTCAACAACATATCAAACTCACTGTCTTCCCCAAAGCCCATCTCCAAGGTTACAGCATTGTGGTCAACAGTCAAACCGCCCAGATTCACCTCATAAAGCACTTCGCACTCCGGCAAGGAGGCTTCCGCCACTGCCAGCACCTCATAATCGGTGCACTGCATGGCATCCAGCTGCTTCAAATTGGGGAAATACTTTGTAAGCAGTTCCACATCCTCCAGCGTCAAGCCGGATACCGCCACGCCGGGGGTGGTATTGGCATATCTGGCCCCACGGAAGGGAACCACCCAAGTGATCTGACACCGGGGCAGCTTCGATTGCAGTTCCTCATAATAGGCAACGGAAATGTCCTTATCCGTCAGATCCAGACTGGCGGTATCCTTCGGATAGGCATCGCCTTCCACAAAAACGTGGGCATTCCGATACCACTGGTAACCAAACACACCGGCAGCGATCAGCGCCAGCGTCAGCAGCAGGGTGATCAGAATGGTCATCAAGGTTTTCTTCAATGCAATGACCTCCATTTCTTCATTCTTGGGTGCATCATAGCATATTTCGGGGCAGATTGCAACCGCCATGCACTGGCGCGGAAGCGCTCTTGGCTTCCCCCCGGGGGGAATGTTTTTTATTTCAGCAGCTGGGCCGGGATTTCCTTAGCCATCCGCTCATAGCCTGCTTTACTGGGGTGCAGGTGGTCACCGGAATCGTATTCCGGCAGGAAATGGTTGGGTCTTTCCGGGTCCTGCAGGGCCTTATCAAAATCAATGCAGCCGTCGATCAGATCGGTGGTCCGAATAAATTCGTTGTAGGCGTGGCGCATTTCCTGCCGGAAGGGGGCATCGGTGCGCCAGCCGCCCATAGGCAGCAGGGTGCCCACGTAGACCCGGTAGCCGAAGCTTCTCGCCTGAGAAATGTACATTTTCAGTCCCTCGATCAGCTCTTCCACCGTGGGCAATTCACTCATTGGACGGAACACATTGACGCTTTCACCAACCGGGTGGATGATATCGTTGATGCCCTGCTGGATGATGACCACATCGGCACCGTCGGTGGGCACTTCATGGGCAAAGCGGTTGCTGCCGGAGAGGCCGTAGGATTCATAGGTCAGGCAATCATACTGCCGCAGGATCCGGGACCCGGAGGTAGCCCGGCGGATGACGGCGGTATTGCCATAACCCTCGGTAAAGCACCGCAGGGCAAGATAGTCCGGCCAATCCTGAGCGGTAATGGAATCGCCATAACAGACGATGGCCCGCTTTTCCGGCTCCGTCAGCACCGAGACATTGCTGAGGAAATAGAACAGGTGGGTCTTGCGGGAGGTGACGATGTCGATTTTGGCATTTTCCGTTTCATCGCCGTTGGCATAGAGGCCCTCAGACAGGGGGCCGCAGGCATAGACCACGCTGCGCATCAGGGTAAAGTCCTTTAAATAGAAGCTGACCTGCACGATCTCACCCTCGTTGAGATGGATGGCCAGCGGATCGGAAACCGCCTTTTCTCCTGCCCCGATGGTTGCTTCCCGATTCCCGCCAAAGAACACGGGATGGAAGCTGCCGCCGTAAAATACCGTTGTCTTATGCAGGGTAACAGGCTCCGTGCCGCAGTAATTGTCAAAGGTCAGGCGGATGGCACTGCCGCCAAAGGGGATGTGGATGGGATATCGGATGGTGATATCCTTGGCATACCGCTCCGGCCGGTTCTCCGCCACCGACACCGCATTTCCCCAAACGCTGACCCAGTGCTGGTTGTGTTCCATAAATTTTCTCCTGTTTTGGTTTTCTTTTATTCTACGATAACAATGGGGAAAAAGCCAGCATTTTCTTTGCATAACAGGCATTTCATTTGCTGGCGCGGGAGCGTCAAAGGCTTCCCCCGGGGGGAAGCTGTCATGAATCTCCGATTCATGACTGATGAGGAATGCGGGCAGTAAGGTTACAATATGCACAACGTTTCAGACCTACTCCATGCCGAAACTGCACGCCCTCCCTCATCCGAGCCGCCTAACGGCGGCCCACCTTCCCCCCGGGGGAAGGCTTTGCGCTCCCTCTTTCCAACATAGCAAAACACCCTCCCGGAAACGGGAGGGTGTGCTGCTCCTTATTCTTCCACATACACGATGCCGCAGGCGTTGGGGCCGATGTGGCTGCCGATGCCGGCACCTACCTGAATGATCCGTTCTTCGGGGATATCATAACCCATGGTACGGACCTTTTCTGCCAGTGTCTGACCGATCTTCCGGTCAGCTGTGTACATCACATAGAAATTATGCTCCGCACTGGGCTTCTGCTGCTCAATGCGCTTACAGAGCATGTCCATGCCTTTGCGCATACCCATCGCCTTGGCAGGCACCTCGATGCCGCCCTCTTCGCTGACCCGGATCACAGGCTTCACCTGTGCCATGGTGCCCAGCTTGTACACAGTCTGGCTGATGCGGCCGCCCCGGTACAGGTATTCCAGCGTGTCGATGCAGGCATACAGCACGATCTTATCCCGCAATGCTGCCACAGCATCCACGATCTCCTTGGCGCTTTTGCCTTCGTCCCGGAGCCGGACGGCATATTCCACCAGCAGCCGCTGTCCGCCGGTGGCGTTGCGGCTGTCCAGCACAAATACGTTCTCGGAGTCTGTATCCTCTGCGGTCATGCAGGCAGTCTGGTAGGTGCCGCTGAGGGCAGAGGACAAGGTAATATACACCGCCTCCTCCCCTGCTGCCTTGGCCTGGGCAAACAGGTCCATGAGGATGTGGGGGGCAGGCTGAGAGGTCTTTGGAGTAGCCCCGGTGTCAGCCAGCAGCTGGAAGAATTGGTCCTTGCTCAGGTCCACATTCTCCTCGTATTCGGTTCCCCCCACCATGACCTTGATGGGGATACAGTCGATGTGCAGCTTTTCCAGTTCAAAAGGCTCAAAATCCGCAGCGGAATCCGTGATAATTCTCACCATGCAGAGTACCTCCTTATTTGCATTCGTCGATTTTTTCCTGAATCCGCGCCTTCACCAGCGTGGCTACCTCTGCAGGCTTCAGGCCTGCATATTCCTCATAGGGAATGGGCGTTAAGTAATGCAGCTGCACCGTAACAGGCTTGCTGCCCTTCTGGTCCAGCACCTTGAAGCAATCGATAAGGGCAATGGGCACGATGGTGCATTTGCTCTTGGTGGCACACCGGAAGCTGCCGCCATGGAACTCCAGCATTTCATTGCCCAGCTTGCTGCGGGTACCCTCCGGGAAGATCAAATAGCTTCTGCCATTTTTCACTTCTTCGGTAACATTCTGGATCACCGTCAGGGACTGCCGCACATCCTCCCGGTCCATGGGATAGGACTTGGTGCACACGGCGATCTGATGGAGAAAAGGAATGTCATAGAGTTCTTTTTTCAAAACCGCACCCAGAGGATTGTCGCAGGTGGCCGCAATGGCCAGCACATCGAACATACCCTGATGGTTGGAATACAGCATAAAGCCGTTTTCCTTGGGGATATTCTCAAGACCCGTTACCTTCAGGTCCACATTGCCGCCAGTAATGGCCCGGCGCAGAATGTACTGGATATGCTGCCACCGTTCCAGCTCCGGATAATCGTCCACATGCTTGGCATAATGGCAAAGCTTAAACCATGCACCGGGGACCACCCAAATGTTTTTCAAAACCATGGTCACGATTCGATTCATGACGTTACCTTCCTTGAATATGATAGTTGTATTATTTTATCACATAGGCAAGGATGTTTCAATGCTATTTTGTGAATAATTCAGAAATCGACCTATTTTTTCAAAGGCCATCCCGTCAAATAGATGGGTGTCCGTGTAACCGTGAAAGCCAAGCTGCAAAACCACAGCTTGGCTTATTTTATTGCACGACATGGCGCTATGTAGGGAAGTGCGCCATTATATCTACTCGATATGTTGGAACTTACTTTTTAGAGTTCGTCTCCTTTATTGCTAAAACCAACCCGCATACAGCAGTAATAATGCACATACTCATCGGAATCTGCATTTTCATAAATGCAATACCGCTATAAATACCCTCAACACCGTTTACAATCCAAGGACTTTCTGGAGAACAAACCAAAGACCCAATAAGCAGAATAGCGCCAAGAAATCCAACACTGAATAACACTAATCCTAATACAAATTTTCTCATGCAAACACACTCCTTTGGCAAATGCAAGTTTATCAAACTGTTTTCTTTCATATTATCACACGAACGGATATTACGCAAGAACAGGCACAGTCGTAATCCACTGTGCCTGTTCCCTGCTTTATGAAAATTGTTGGTTTCCGCCGGAAAAATTTTTCCTTACTTAAGGCTGAACTTCTTTGCGTATTCCTTATACTGGTCGGCGAAATGCTCGTTTTCCACCCGGGCGGAGCGGAGGGCTTCGTGGGTGTTCATGTCATGGTGGGCCATATCCACCACGCAGCCGGCGATGTTGGAGCAGTGGTCGCCCACGCGCTCCAGAGCGTTCAGCAGGTCGGACCAGACGAAGCCGGTCTCGATGGAGCAGGCGCCCTGCTGCAGACGCAGGATGTGGTGGATGCGCAGCTTTTCCTTCAGGTCATCAATAACCTGCTCCAGAGGCTCCACCAGATAAGCCTTCTGCAGATCGTTCTCCCGGAATGCGGTGAAGGACAGCTCTACGATCTCACTGACAGCCCGGATCAGGACGGACAGCTCATGCTTTGCGGCATCGGACAGGCGCAGGCTCTTTTCACCCAGCTCTTCAGCGGATTCCACCAGATTCAGCGCATGGTCGCCAATACGCTCGAAGTCGTTGAGGGCCTTCAGCAGCATGGCAGCCTCGTTGGAATCAGCAGGGCTGATCTTCAGGGTGGACAGCTTGACAAGATAGGTGCCAAGGATATCCTCGTAGTGGTCGGTCTTTTCTTCCAGCTCCCGGACCTGCTGGCCCAGCTCGGGGGTATAGCCCAGCAGGGAATCCATAGCAGCTTTCAGGGTAGCGGCAGCGGTGTCGGCCATTTCCCCGGTGAGGACCCGGCTGCGCTCCAGTGCGATGGAGGGAGTGGCAAACAGACGCTCGTCCAGCTCGGAGGTAACTTCGGTTTCCTTGGCATCGGGCACCAGCTTGCAAACCAGCTTCTCCAGCAGGTTGCCGGAAGGCAGTAGGATGGCGGTACAGGCAATGTTAAAGATGGTATGGCAGATGGCGATACCAAAGTGGGTAGCACTTTCGCCCAGAATGGCAGGCGTGAACATGGCCTGCGCTGCAAGGAACAGGACCAGACATGCCAATGTACCGATGATGTTGAACAGCAGGTGGACAAAGGCGGCCCGCTTTGCATTCTTGGTAGCGCCCACAGAGGACAGCATGGCGGTGACGCAGGTACCGATGTTCTGGCCCATGATGATGGGAACTGCGGCGGCATAGGTCACAGAGCCGGTGGAGGACAGGGCCTGCAGGATACCGACAGAGGCGGAGGAGGACTGGATGACAGCAGTCAGCACAGCACCGGCCACGACACCCAGAATGGGGTTGGTGAACAGCAGGAATAGCTGCTGGAACTCGGGCACATGCTTCAGACCGGAAACGGCATCGGACATGGTGTCCATGCCGAACATCAACGTGGCAAAGCCCAGCAGGATCATGCCGATGTCCTTCTTGGAGTTGTCCTTGACGAACATGTAGTAGAAGATACCGATCAGCGCAAGGATGGGAGTGAAGGAGGTAGGCTTCAGCATCTGGACAAAGAAGTTGCCGCTTTCAATGCCGCCTAGGGACAGGATCCAAGAGGTAACGGTGGTACCAACGTTGGCACCCATGATAACATTGATGGCCTGACCCAAGGAGAGAAGGCCGGAGTTGACGAAGCCAACGACCATGACAGTGGTGGCGGAAGAGGACTGAATGACGGCGGTAACAGCCATGCCGGTAAGGAAGCCCAGCATCCGGTTGGTAGTCAGCTTGCCCAGCAGGGTTCGCAGGGAATTACCTGCAGCCCGCTCCAGCGATTCGCCCATGATGTTCATACCGAACAGGAACAGACACAAGCCGCCAACCATGGTCAATACGTCAAAAATATCCATAGTATTCTGCCTTTCTATGTTTTAAAGTAACAAGGAAATTTTACCAAAGAATTGTCAAATCCATTACCTGAGAAATGTAAAATCTATGTAAAGTCCCATCCGGCAGTACCTGCACGTATTGTGGAGCCGATTCGTAAATCGCCCCTACAGAAACCGGATAATTTGCACATTGATCCCACTATTACCTTGTCCCCTTTTTCAAACCGTGGTATAGTTTAAGTAGAAAACCAATTCCCGGAGGTGTTTTTATGCGGATACAATTCATCGGTGCCACCCACGAGGTCACCGGCAGCTGTACGCTGCTGGAGGTTGGAGGCCGGTACTATCTGGTAGACTGCGGCATGGAGCAGGGAACGGATGTGTTCCAGAACATGCCCCTGCCGGTCCCTGCCAATGCCATCGAGGCAGTATTTCTGACCCACGCCCACATCGACCATTCCGGTATGCTGCCCAAGCTCTGCAAGGACGGCTTTTCCGGTGCCATTTACGCTACCGAAGCCACCTGCAACCTGTGCAATATCATGCTGCGGGACTCTGCCCACATTCAGGAGTCGGAAGCCCAGTGGCGCAGCCGTAAGGCAGAGCGTGCCGGCGAGCCTCTTGTAGAGCCCACCTATACCATGAACGACGCACTGGCCGCTATCAAATGCCTCCGGCCGGTCCGATATCAGGAGCTTTTGCAGGTGGCGGAGGGTATCGTGATGCGGATGACGGACATCGGCCATCTCCTGGGCTCCGCTGCCATCGAACTGTGGCTGACAGAGGGCGGAGAGACCCGAAAGATCGTCTTCAGCGGCGATGTCGGCAACACCAACCAGCCTCTGCTGAATGATCCCAAGCCTGTGAAAGAGGCCGATTACCTCGTGATCGAATCCACCTATGGTGACCGGCTCCACTCCAAGGTCCGGGGAGATGCTGTGGCGGAGCTGGCAGAGTGCATCCAGCGGGCTTTCGACCGGGGCGGCAATGTGGTGATCCCCTCCTTTGCCGTGGGCAGAACGCAGGAAATGCTCTACGCCATCCGGGAGATCAAGCAAAAAGGGCTGGTCACCGGTCATAAAGGCTTCCCGGTGTATGTGGACTCTCCGCTGGCGGTGGAGGCCACCGGTATTTTCCTGCAAAGCCATGAATCGAACTTTGATGAAGAAACTCTGGCTGTCCTCCATCAGGGCATCAATCCCATCTGGTCCGAGGGTGTGACCCTGTCCGTCACCTCCGAGGAATCCAAGCTCATCAATGCCGACCTGCAGCCCAAGGTGATCCTGTCCGCCTCCGGCATGTGCGAGGCGGGACGTATCCGCCACCATTTGAAGCACAACCTGTGGCGAAAGGAGAGCATCATCCTCTTCGTTGGTTATCAGGCCGAGGGCTCTCTGGGCCGAAAGCTGCAGGAGGGTGCCAAAAATGTGAAGCTCTTTGGCGAGGATATTGCGGTCCATGCGGAGATCGCCATGCTCCATGGCACCTCCGGTCACGCGGACAAAGAGGGCCTGCTGAACTGGCTGGCCGGCTTCGAGAAAAAGCCCGGCATGGTCTTTGTGAATCACGGTGAAGACAGCAGCTGCGAAGCCTTCCGCAAGGAGCTGGAAACGCTGGGTTATCACGCAGAAGCTCCCTACAGCGGCACCGAATACGACCTGCTCACCGGCAAGCTCACCACCTACACCGAGGGCGTGAAGATTGACCGGGCAGCCGCCTTCAAGGGCAGCCAGCGGGCCCGTCAGGTCTACGGCGAGCTGCTGGCCGCAGCTGAGGACCTACTGGCACTGGTCAAAACCCGCAAGGGACGCACCAACAAGGACAACGCCAAGCTCACCGCCCAGATCCGCAGCCTGATCGATAAGTGGAAGAATTAACCGACACCGCAAAAAAGGCGTGTTGCAAACTACGCTGTCATTGCGAACCAGTCCGCAGACTGGTGTGGCAATCTCCTTCAGATTTTAGAAATCTATGGGGATTCCCACGCCAGTGGACGCACTGGCTCGGAATGACACGCATTTTGCAACACGCTCTTTTTATAAAGTAGCCGCCATGACGGCCTTGATGGTGTGCATCCGGTTCTCGGCTTCGTCGAAGACGATGGACTGGCTGCTTTCAAAGACCTCGTCGGTGACTTCCATGCAGTCGATGCCGAATTTCTCAAAGATCTGCTTGCCGATGGTGGTCTTCAGGTCATGGAAAGCCGGGAGGCAGTGCATGAAACGGCACTGGCTTCCTGCGTTGTCCATCAGCTGCTTTGTCACCCGGTAGGGTGTCAGATCCTCGATCCGCTCCTGCCAGACGCTGTCCGGCTCGCCCATGGAGACCCAAACGTCGGTGTAGATCACATCGGCGTTTTTTGTCGCCTCCATGGGATCGGTGATAAATTCCAGAACCGCGCCGGTTTGGGCAGCGACGGCCTGACACTGGGCAATCAGCGCCTGATCAGGGAAATACTTCTCCGGAGCGCAGGCCACGAAGTGCATACCCATCTTGGCACAGCCCACCATGAGGGAATTGCCCATGTTGTACCGGGCATCGCCCATGTATACCAGCTTCTTGCCCTTCAGACCGCCAAAATGCTCCTGAATCGTCAAAAAGTCTGCCAGAATCTGGGTGGGATGGAACTCGTTGGTCAGGCCGTTCCAGACAGGCACACCGGCATACTTTGCCAGATCCTCTACGATCTCCTGACCGAAGCCACGGTATTCGATGCCGTCGTACATCCGGCCCAGCACCCGGGCGGTATCGGCAATGGACTCCTTCTTGCCCATCTGGGAACCGGTGGGTCCAAGATAGGTCACCCCCATGCCCAGATCATGGCCTGCCACCTCAAAGGCGCAGCGGGTCCGGGTGGAATCCTTTTCAAACAGAAGGACAATGTTCTTACCCTCGTGAAGCTTGTGGGGAATGCCTGCCTTTTTCTTGGCCTTCAGCTCCGCTGCCAGCTCCAGCAGGCCGCTGATTTCCTCAGAGGTCAGGTCCAAAAGCTTTAAGAAAGATTTTCCTTTCAGATTCATATCATTTCCTCCAAATCACGCTGTCATTGCGAACCAGTGCGCACACTGGTGTGGCAATCTCCTCCATCGAAGGGGATTGCCACGTCGCTTTGCTCCTCGCAATGACAGGAAACGAATTACACACTCAATTCCTTGGCCACAGCCTTGATGGTCTCGATGGCGTATTCCAGATCCTCCATGGGGATATTCAAAGCGGGCAGCAGGCGGACCTTGTCCTTTGCGGTCAGGCAGAGCACGCCTCTGTCGATGCAGGCCTTGACCACATCCCCGGCAGGAGCGGTGGTCTTGATACCGATCATCAGGCCCATGCCGGATACGCTTTCGATGCCGGGGGCGTTATACAGGGCAGCCATAACATAGCCGCTTCTGCGCTTGACACGGCCCAGGAAGTTGTCATCCAGCCGTTCAATGACACTGATGGCACCGGCGCAGCAGACGGGGTTGCCGCCGTAGGTGGAGCCGTGGTCGCCATAGCCCAAAACATGTTCCATCTTCTCATTCATCATGCAGGCACCGATGGGCAGACCGCCGCCGAGGCCTTTGGCCGTGGATACGATGTCAGGGGTGATCTTGAAATTCATATAGCCGTAGAGCTTGCCGGTACGTCCGTTGCCGGTCTGGACTTCGTCAATGAGGAAGGGAATGTCATTGTCATGGCACAGCTTGTCGGCTGCCATCAGGTAGGCCTGATCCAGCGCGTTAACACCGCCCTCGCCCTGAATCACCTCCATCATGATGCCCGCAACCTTATGCTCTGCCACGGCGGCTTCCAGCGCCGCAATGTCGTTGGCAGGCACATGGAGGAAGCCGGGGGTCAGAGGCTGGAAGTCCTTGTGGAAGTGGTCCTGTCCCGTAGCTGCCAGCGTGGTCAGGGTGCGGCCATGGAAGCTGTTGACCAGCGTCACGATGGTATAGCAGTCTGCGCCCTTTTTCATGGCGGAATACTTTCTTGCTACCTTGATGGCGCACTCATTGGCTTCCGCACCGGAATTGGCGAAGAAGACCTTCTTCATGCCGGTCCTTTCGCACAGGAGCTTGGCAAGCTTGGCGCAGGGCTCAGTGTAGTAGAGGTTGGAGGTGTGCTGCACCTTGCCCAGCTGCTCGGTAACCGCCGCCATCCATGCTTCGTCACCGAAGCCGAAGGCGGTGACACCGATGCCGCTGCCCATATCCACATATTCTTTTCCGTTAATATCCGTCACTCTGCTGCCCTTACCGGAAACGATCTCCACCGAAAACCGCTTGTAGGTATTTGCAACATAGGACTGATCCATATTCATAAAGCTCATAGTTTAATCCCCCAGAACCATAGTACCGGCGCCTTCGTCGGTCAGCAGCTCCATCAGAATGGAGTGGGGCACCCGGCCATCCATGATGACCACATGGCGCACGCCCTTCTCAATGGCTTCGATGCAGCAATCCACCTTGGGGATCATGCCGCCGGAAATGATGCCCTCCTCAAAGAGCTGCTTGGCTTCGCTGACTGTCACCGCGGGGATCAAAGTGGACGGATCGTCCTTGTCCCGCAGCAATCCTGCGATATCCGTCATCATGATGAGGCGCTCTGCCCCCAAGGCACCCGCGATGCAGGCGGCGGCAGTGTCTCCGTTGATGTTGAAGG
Source organism: Oscillospiraceae bacterium (assembly GCA_017436785.1). Lineage (GTDB taxonomy): Bacteria > Bacillota > Clostridia > Oscillospirales > Oscillospiraceae > Faecousia. Next base: position 29,402 of record JAFSCK010000026.1, read on the forward strand.
TATTGCCCTGCCGGTCGCTGGCGATGGTGGAAATGACCGGGATATAATTCTTTTCCAGCAGGTCGGTAATGGGCTGGGTACGGATTTTGGTGATCTCACCCACATAGCCCAGCGCCTCGTCCTTCATGGTGGCTTCCAAGATGCCGCCATCGATGCCGCTTAGACCTACAGCGTGGCCGCCCTTCATCTGGATCAGATTCACCAGCGTCTTGTTGACCTTGCCTGCCAGCACCATCTGGACGATATCCACAGTCTCCCGGTCCGTGACCCGGAGGCCGTTGACAAATTCCGACTTCTTGCCAAGCTTCTTCATGGTTTCACTGATTTCCGGGCCGCCGCCATGGATCAGCACCACCTTGACTCCAATGAGCCACAGCAGGCAGATATCCTCCATGACCTGCTGCTTCAGGTCCTCGTTGATCATGGCATTGCCGCCGTACTTGATGACCACGGTCTTGCCGCTGTACTTTTTAATATAAGGAAGGGCCTGAGTCAAAACCTCTGCCCGTTCCAGATTGGAAAATGTGTTTTCCATAGTATCTCTCCATTTCACGCTGCCATTGCGAACCAGTCCGCAGACTGGTGTGGCAGTCCCCCTCAATTATCCAAAGGTTCTCGTTCATCAGGATTACACATAACCGCAGGAGATTGCCACGCCAGTGTGAGCACTGGCTCGCAATGACCTTCTTTCTCTATCAGGTACGGTAATCGCCGTTGATCTTGACGTAATCGTAGGTCAGGTCGCAGCCCCAAGCGGTGGCCTCGGCCTCGCCGGAGTTCAGACCCACCAGAATTTCGATTTCCTTCTCCAGCAGCACCTGCTTGGCAAATTCCTCAGAAAATTCCACGCCTGCACCGTTCTTGCAGACCGTGATGATGCCTGCCTTGCTCTTAAAGGAAACATCCACCTTGTTCACATCCACGTTGGCTCCGCTGTAGCCGATGGCGCACAGCACCCGGCCCCAGTTGGCATCGGCACCGAACATGGCAGCCTTCAGCAGGCTGGAGCAGATGACACTCTTGGCAACAGTCTTGGCGGTGGCGAGATCGGCAGCACCGGAAACCTTGCACTCTAGCAGCTTGGTCGCACCCTCGCCGTCGCCGGCGATCTTGCGGCACAGGGCGATGGTGACGGTGTTCAAGGCCTTCATAAAGGCGGTAAAGTCCTCGCCCTCGGCAGTGATGATTGCATTGCCTGCCAGACCATTGGCCAGTATGGAGACCATGTCATTGGTGGAGGTATCGCCATCGACAGAGATCATATTGAAGGTGTTGGCAATATCCCCGGACAGGGCCTTCTGCAGCATATCGGGGGCAATGGCGCAGTCGGTGGTCAGGAACACCAGCATGGTAGCCATGTTGGGATGGATCATGCCGCTGCCCTTGGCGATGCCGCCGATGCGGCAGGACTTGCCGCCGACAGTGAACTCCACCGCCACTTCCTTCATGACGGTATCCGTGGTCATGATGCCCTCGGCAGCAGCCTTGCCGCCCTCCGCAGACAGCCCCGCTGCCAAAGCGGGCAGGCCCTCGGCAATGGGCTCGATGGACAGAGGCTGGCCAATGACACCGGTGGAAGCCACGATAACATCGCTGGCCTTGATGCTCAGCTCCTTGGCAACCAACTCTGCCATAGCCTCAGCGATCTCAATGCCATTGGCATTGCAGGTATTGGCGTTGCCGGAATTGCAGATGACCGCCTGTGCATAGCCATCGGCAATGTGCTTTTTGGTCACGGTGATGGGGGCACCCTTCACCAGATTGGTGGTATACACCGCCGCAGCAGATGCGGGGACGCTGCTGAAGATCAGCGACAGATCCTTCTTGCTGTGATTCTTCCGGATGCCGCAGTGGACACCGTTGGCGGTAAACCCTAACGCGGCGCAAACGCCGCCTTCGATCACTCTCATATTTTTCTCCTTACTCTATGAACACCCGTAGGGGCCGATGCCCCCATCGGCCCGTTTCTCTTTCGGAACCGTTGGTATAACGGCCGATGTGGGCATCGGCCCCTACGAGATTTCTGTTAACTCAAATATTCAAGCCGGTTGCTTCATCCACACCCAGCAAAATATTCATATTTTGGATGGCGGCACCGGAGGCACCCTTGCCCAGATTGTCAAAAATTGCCGTCACCATGGCCTGCTCTTCATGGCCGGAAACCTGAATGCGCATGGTGTCCTTACCTGCATAGGTGCTGGCATAGACCAAGGCTTCATCGCCGCCGAAGGGGGCAACGGTCACGATCTTTTCCCCGGCATAGTGGTCAGACAGGCACTCCCAGAGCTTATGGGCATCGAAGCCCGGCAGCAGCACGGAGGTGGCCATACCGGCATAGAAATCACCTAAGATAGGGCTGAAAACCGGTGCCTTGGCAAGGCCGCAGATTTTCTGCATTTCCGGCAGATGCTTGTGGGCCAGAGAGGTGCCGTAGATACGGTGGCTTTCGTGGCGCACATCTCTGTTTTCGTCCTCATATTCCGCGATCAGGCTCTTGCCGCCGCCGGAGTAGCCCGTCAGGGAATAGGCCGTCAGGGGGAAATCTGCGGGGATCACACCGTTTGCCACCAGTGGATAGACAGTAGAAATAAAGCCGCTGGCATGGCAGCCGGGATTGGCGATGCGCTTGGAATTGCGGATCGCTTCCCGGTGGGCAGCAGACAGTTCCGCAAAGCCGTAAGCCCAATCTGCATTGGTTCTATGGGCTGTGGAGGTGTCGATTACCGCCACATGATCATTTTCTATTAAGGAAACGGCTTCCACCGCCGCTTTATCGGGAAGGCACAGAAATGCGATGTCCGCCAGAGATAGCATCTGGCGGCGGGCATCGGTATTTTTGCGCAATTCCTCAGGCAAGATCAGCAGTTCAATGTCCTTGCGGTCATTGAGCCGCTCATAGATCCGCAGGCCGGTGGTACCGGCGCTGCCGTCGATAAAAACCTTGGTCATGCGAGATTCTCCTTTACATACGCGATCTGGGCTTCCACGGAGGCAACGGAAGTGCCGCCCTCGGAGATGCGCTTTTCCACACAGGTCAGCAGATCGATATCCTTGTAGAGGTCTTCTTCAAACAGTTCACTGTACTTCTGATATTCGGAAAGGGGCAGAGTTTCCAGCACCAGACCCTCCCGAATACACTGGGCCACGATCTGACCGGAGATCTTGTAGGCGCTGCGGAAGGGCAAGCCCTTCTTCACCAGATAGTCGGCAAGGTCGGTGGCATTGATGAAGCCGCCCTGTGCTGCCTTCTTCATGTTTTCCGGCTTGGCGGTCATGGTGGCAAGCATGGGAGCAAAGACCTTCAGACACATCTTCACGGTATCCACCGCATCGAAGACAGCCTCCTTGTCCTCCTGCATGTCCTTGTTATAGGCAAGGGGCAGGCCCTTCAGGGTGGTAAGCAAGGCCATCAGGTCGCCGTATACCCGGCCGGTCTTGCCGCGAACCAGCTCTGCCATGTCGGGATTCTTCTTCTGGGGCATGATGGAAGAACCGGTGGTGTAGGCATCGCTCAGCTCAATGAACTTAAATTCCCAGCTGGCCCAGAGGATGATCTCCTCAGAGAATCGGCTCAGGTGCATCATCAAAATAGAAAGGCAGCTCATGAGCTCCAAGCAGAAATCCCGGTCGGAAACGCCGTCAATGGAGTTTCTCGCCACATCATGGAACCCCAGCTTCCATGCTTCAAACCGGCGGTCCGTATTGTAAGTGGTGCCTGCCAGTGCGCAGCAGCCGATGGGAGAAACGTTCATCCGCTCCCGGCAGTCTGCCAAACGGTCTAAGTCCCGCAGCAGCATCATGGCATAGGCCATGAGATGGTGGCTAAAGAGGATCGGCTGGGCACGCTGCAGATGGGTATAGCCCGGCATAATAACGGACTTATTGGCCTCTGCCTGCAAAAGGATGGCTTCAATCACATCCTTTACAAGTGCGGTCAGCTCGTCGGTCTCCTCACGCAAGTACATCCGCAGGTCCAGTGCCACCTGATCGTTCCGGGAACGGGCGGTGTGGAGCTTCTTGCCCACATCACCGATCCGGTTGGTAAGGACCTGCTCCACGAACATGTGGATGTCCTCGCTGGAGAAGTCAAATTCCAGCGCGCCGGATTCCAGATCGTCGAGAATGCCCTGCAGACCGTCGATGAGGGTCTCTGCTTCCTTCTTGGAGATGATATTTTTCGCACCCAGCATGGCGGCATGGGCCATGGAGCCGGTGATATCCTGCTTATACATTTTGCAGTCAAAGCGGATGGAAGAATTGAAATCGTCCGCAATGCTGTCCGTAATGCCGGAAGTCCGCCCGGCCCACATTTTTGCCATAGTTGAGTCCTCAGTTTCTATGAAAGATTGATGTCATTGCGAACCAGTCCTCAATACATTGTGGTATGATTGCCACCGGCAATCATTGGTATTGACGATTCGCTGCGCGGAGCACCACTGGTGTGAAAATCTCCTTCAATTTTGGGGATTGCCACGTCGCTTCGCTCCTCGCAATGACAGTGAATATTACAGCTTGCCTGCTTCTCTCAGTGCCTGCACGGTGGTGGGCAGGCCCCAGAGGTTGATGAAGCCTTCGGCATCCTTCTGGTTGTAGTCGGATTCGTCAAAGGTAGCCAGCTTCTCGGAGTACAGGCTGCAGGGGGAGGTGGTGCCGGCGGGGATGATGTTGCCCTTGTACAGCTTCAGCTTCACGGAGCCGGTGACATACTCCTGTGTCTTCTCCACGAAGGCGGAAAGGGCTTCCCGGACGGGGGTAAACCACTTGCCGTTGTAGATCAGCTCGCCCAGATCGATGCTGAGCTTCTTCTTCAGGTGCAGGGTGTCCTTGTCCACGGTCAGCATTTCCAGCTGGTTGTGGGCAAAATACAGGATGGTGCCGCCGGGAGTCTCGTAAATACCGCGGTCCTTCATGCCCACCAGACGGTTCTCCACGATGTCGATGATGCCGATGCCGTTGGCACCGCCCAGCTCATTGAGCTTGCGGATCACATCGGAGGCCTTCATCTTCACGCCGTCCACGGCAACAGGCCAGCCCTTCTCAAAGTCGATGGTCACATAGGTGGGAACATCGGGAGCCTGCTCGGGGGACACGCCCATTTCCAAGAAGGTGGGATCGTTGTACTTGGGCTCGTTGGCAGGGTCCTCCAGATCCAGACCCTCATGGCTCAGATGCCACAGGTTCTTGTCCTTGGAGTAGCTGGTCTCCCGGGTAAACTTCAGAGGAATGTTGTGGGCCTCAGCATAGTCGATCTCCTGATCCCGGGAAACGATGTCCCACTCACGCCAAGGGGCGATGATCTTCATGCCGGGAGCGTAGCGCTTGATGGCCAGTTCGAAGCGGACCTGATCGTTGCCCTTGCCGGTGCAGCCGTGGCAGACAGCGTCAGCGCCCTCTTCCAGCGCGATCTGTGCCAGCTTGCGGCCGATGATGGGACGGGCAAACGCGGTGCCCAGCAGATAGGTCTCATACTGTGCATCCGCCATCATGGAAGGGATGATGACCTCGTCCACCATCTCGTCCACCAGATCGGCAACGATGAGCTTGGATGCGCCGGTCTTCAGAGCCTTCTCTTCCAGACCGTCCAGCTCAGTACCCTGACCCACGTCGCCGGAAACGGCAATGATCTCAGGATCATTATAGTTTTCCTTCAGCCAAGGGATGATAACAGAAGTATCCAGACCGCCGGAGTAGGCCAGAACGATCTTCTTGATGGAATCCTTATTATTCATATATACAACCTCCGAGTGAATATTATTCATTTCAAGTGAGTAACTATACGGGATTATACTCCTGTCGCGGACATTTGTCAACGCCTTATTTGCACAAATCTTCCAGCCGAAACCGTTTTCGGAACTTTGACCGGAATGACGGCGTTTTCTCTTCCCCGTACGGTTATTTTTCACAAAAGCAAACCGCATTTTTTATCCCATTTCCCGGGAACAAAGTCAGTTCGCAGGCAAAAAATACTCTGCGGACATATATTTTCCCGAACTGTCCGGGTTTTTTTGCAGATTTCTGTCTGTATGAGAGGATATTTCTCAAAAATGGATACGATTTCAAGGTGCCCATAAGAGAAAACCGGCCTTCCGGAAAATCGCCGAAGCAGCAGTACACTTCCCAGTCCGTCCCCCAGCGGGAAGCAGCTGTTTCCCAGAAGGCAAGCGTCTTTGTATCTTTATGCATTTATACAACCACCCCTCCACGGACCGCCGTCGTCTAATAAATCGCTGATTGGGCATTTATCACAGCACTGTAGGGGGCGGCGTCCCCGACGCCCCGACCTAAAATCCGACCTCAATGGGCGGATTTTGGGAATCATGCCGCATTCGATAAGGATTCTGTCCCATCAAGTTGCAAAACCCTTTCGGGGCATCCGGGAGGCCGCCCCCTATATCCCATTTCGCATGCGTTATACTACGATTTTCCCCCATTACGACAAAAACACGGCACCTTTCGGTACCGTGTTTGCTTACCCTTCACTGCTGGCGATCAGGGTTTCTACTTCCTGCCTAGCTCTGCCCTGCTTGTGGCGGACCTCCTCCAGTCTGGTCTGGAGCTTGCGCAGGATCCCCAAAATGTTGTCCCGGACCTGATCCACCTGTGCATGGGACTGCTTGATATTTTCCAGCACCGCCGTATCCGACAGCAGTCCGTCAAAGAACACGTCTGCAAATTTCAGCAGCCTGTCGATGCTCACCTGCAGGTCTGCCCGCAGGGCCACATCCGAAAGCTCCTTGTTGAATTTTTGCAGACAGACCTGCAGCTGCTCCACATTCTTCTGGGCCTCATCCAGTGTCTCATGCTTGGCCATGTCTACAAGGAAGCCGCCGCCCAGCACATCAAACAGGCCCAGACCCTCCGCGTGCTTCAAACTCAGCACCACATCATTGGCTGTCCGAAGCGCCGCAGTTCCCGCTGCGATGGCCTCTTCCAGTTCCTGCTCCTGCGTATGCAGAAAGGTCAGGGATTCCTCCTTTTCCAGAAGCTGCTCCGACAGGGTGGTACCCGCATTTTCGATGGCGATGCGCTTCTCCTCCATGACCTGCACATACCGGGCTTCACATCCGGCAAGGTCGGACAGGTCTTCCAGTGTGCATTCGATATCCTGTTCCACTGCTTTCAATTCCCGCTCAGCCGCGGCATGCTTGATCCGGGCAGCATAATATTCCCGGCGCTCCTGATCCCGCTTTTCCTCCATTTGCCCCGTGATGTGGTAGAAAAATGCCGCAAGGCTGATGCCCTCCAGCTTTTCCACATCCTTCTGCTCAGAATCCATGGCTTTTTCCAGCCGGAAAACCTTCTCCTTCAGAATGGCCTGCTGGGACCGCAGCTCGCTGAGCATAGCCTCCAGCCGCTTCTTGTAGGTCAGCTGGGCCTGCAAAAGGGATAATTCGTCTGTCATATTCCCACCTCTTCTCTCTCTTTTTAGATTTTATCATAAATGTGAGCCGAAAACAAGACAGCGTATAGAAGTTGTGGTTTTAATATTATAGGGCGGGGTCATGACCCCGCCCTACAGTAGAAACCCGGGCAGGCGTTGCCGCCTGCCCGGGTTGGGGTCGTTTCAATTAAGCCAGAATGGGCTTCAGTGCGTCGGCCAGAACCTTCTTCTGTGCCTCTGCCTCAGCCAGATCCTTGCCCAGAGTGGTGAAGTAGGTCTTGATCTTGGGCTCGGTGCCGGAGGGACGGACGATGACAGTTGCGCCGCCTTCCAGAGTGTAGACCAGAACGTTTGCTGCGGGCAGACCGGTCTCCTCGGTCTTCTTGTAGTCAACGACCTTGGTAACAGCGTAGCCGCCGATCTCAGTCAGGGGGTTCTCACGCAGGCCGGACATGATGCCAGCCATCTTGTCCATACCAGACAGGCCGGGGAACTCGAAGGAGTCAACCTTGTTCAGATAACGGCCATACTTGGCATAGATGGCTTCCAGACGCTCCTTGATGGAGGAGCCGATGGAGCGGTAGTAAGCAGCCATTTCGCAGATCAGCATGGAGCCCACAACTGCGTCCTTATCGCGAACATAGGGACCGGCCAGATAGCCGTAGGACTCTTCAAAGCCCAGAATGAAGCGCTCGACCTCGCCCTTTGCTTCCAGACCTGCGATCTGATCGCCGATCCACTTGAAGCCGGTCAGGACGTTGCGCATCTCAACACCGTAGTTGGCAGCAACAGCGTCAGCCAGAGGCGTGGAAACCAGAGACTTGACAGCAACAGCGTTCTTGGGCATGGTGCCCTTCTCAATGCGGCCTTCGCAGATGTAGTCCAGCAGCAGGACGCCCACTTCGTTGCCGGAGACCAGCTCGTAGGAGCCGTCGGGACACTTCATAGCGATACCAACGCGGTCAGCATCGGGGTCGGTGGCCAGCATCAGGTCAGCGCCGGTCTCGGTAGCCAGCTTCAAGCCCAGCTCCAGAGCCTCGAAGATTTCGGGGTTGGGGTAGGGGCAGGTGGGGAAGTTGCCGTCGGGATACTTCTGCTCGGGAACGATGGTGATGTCATCGATGCCGATGTCGTTCAGGATGCGGGTAACAGGAACCAGACCGGAGCCGTTCAGGGGGGAGTAGACCAGCTTCAGACCGGCGGTCTTGCACAGGCCGGGACGGACCTGACAGGCCTTGATGGCGTCATACAGGCCTTCCTTGCAGTCGTCGCCCACATACTCGATCAGGCCCTGAGCAACGCCCTCTTCCCAAGAGATCAGCTTTGCACCGGTCAGGATGTCGGTAGCCTGAATCTCAGCGTAAACGATAGCAGCGGCATCATCGGTCATCTGGCAGCCGTCGGGGCCGTAGGCCTTGTAGCCGTTGTACTTGGCAGGGTTATGGGAAGCGGTAACCATGACACCGGCGTTAGCCTGATAGTAACGGGTAGCGAAGGACAGAGCGGGAACGGGCATCAGAGCGTCGTAGATACGGACCTTGATACCATTGGCAGCCAGAACCCGGGCAGTCTCCTTAGCGAAGACATCGGAGTTGATACGGCTGTCATAAGAAACAGCGACCAGCTGATTGCCTCCCTGAGTCTTGACCCAGTTTGCCAGACCCTGAGTAGCCTGACGGACAACGTAAATGTTCATCCGGTTGGAGCCTGCACCCAGAACGCCGCGCAGACCGGCGGTGCCGAACTTCAGCGCAACAGCGAAGCGGTCCTTGATCTCTTCGTCCTGACCCTCGATCTTCTGCAGCTCAGCGGTCAGAGCAGGATCTTCCAGATCCGCAGCCAGCCAACGCTTGTAATCATCCATGTACATGTTAATCACCTTATCCTTTATTATATTGTAGTAAAGTTTTACGCAATTCAACCAAATATAATATAAACTATTATCCGTCAATTGTCAATGTTGCGATATGCCCAACCTTGGCAGGCAAAGACTGGCAAAAAAGACAAGTCCCCGGTTACCAAAAAAGCAAATCGTAATTTATCGTGCTGTATTGAACAATACATGTCATTGCAAGTTTCCGAAATGTATCTTTTATGGTTCTGTGCTTACCTTTAGAGGAGATTGCCACGTCGGGCTTCGCCCTCCTCGCAATGACATGTATTGTTCAACAAATCGACGAATACCCATTTACACTTCCTGCCAAAAGCTGATTTGCGGAGCTTCCTCTTTTTCTCAAGGAGCACGCTCCCTTTTTCGCAAGGTTTAAAACGTCAGATTGCAATCTTTTTTCTTTTTGCATGGTATCATTCTCATAAACGCCATGTCAATTCGTCACCTTTTCCATCTGACAGTCTTCCATTTTGTGGAAAGTGACTGTTTTTTTCAGACTGTTGCTTTTTGAACCATTTTGTTTTAGAATGTATGATAGATAAATATGTAAGGAGGATGTTTACGTTGAGTTTGAAAAGTATGTTTTCCGCCAAGGACATGACACAGGGTGCTCCATGGAAGCGCATTCTGGAGTTCTCCATTCCCATGCTTCTCGGCAACATTGCCCAGCAGCTTTACAACACCGCAGACACCGTCATCGTCGGCATGTATGTTGGTGACAACGCCCTGTCCGCCGTCGGCAGCGCTGCACCTATTCTGAATCTGCTGCTGGCCCTGTTCGTGGGTATCTCCACCGGTGCCGGTATCGTCATTTCCCAGAGCTTCGGTGCCCGTGACCGGGATGGTCTGTCCCGGAACATCGGCAACTGCATTACCCTGACCTTCATCGCCTCCGCTGTCATCATGGTCTTCGGTCCCATGATCACCCGGCCCATGCTGAATCTGCTGGATACCCCTGCCTCCATCATCGACTGGTGTGAGGATTACCTGAACATCTACTTCTGGGGCATCGTGGGCTTCTTCATGTATAACATGCTGGCCGGTGTCCTTCGCGGTCTGGGCGACAGCGTGTCCGCACTGGGCTTCCTGCTGGTGGCTGCCGCTTTGAACGTGGTGCTGGATCTGGTCTTCGTGGCCGGCCTTGGCATGGGCGTTCCCGGCGTGGCACTGGCCACCGATATCGCACAGGGCATCTCCGCCATCCTCTGCTTTATGAAGCTGATGCGGATGAAGGAGCACTTCACCCTGAGCAAGGCCTCCTTCCGCTTCCAGCCTTCCGTTGCCAGCCGCATTATCAAGATCGGCATCCCCTCCGGTATCACGCAGGCTATCATGGCTTGCTCCATGATGGTGGTCCAGTCCCTGACCAACTCCATGGGTGAGATGGTCATCGCCGCCAACGTCATCATCATGCGGGTGGACGGCTTCGCTATGATGCCCAATTTCTCCTTCGGTCAGGCCATGACGGTCTACACCGGACAGAACGTGGGTGCCAACAAGTGGCACCGGGTCCATCAGGGCATCAATCAGGGCTGCTATATTGCAGAGGCCTTCTCCGCCACCATCACGCTGGTGCTGCTGTTCCTGAACCGCTACCTCTTCGCCATCTTTACCGATACCCCCGAGCTCATCGAGCTGGCAGGCCAGATGATGCGGATCATGGCCGTGGGCTATATCGCCGTTTCTGTCACACAGGTCATGGGCGGTGTCATGCGCGGTGCCGGTGATACCGTGACGCCCATGTGGATCTCCATCGCCTCCACCGTGGTGCTGCGTATCCCCGTGGCCTATATCATCGCCCATTTCACCCAGAGCGAAGCCTTCCCCCATGGTCATCCCTTCGCACTGTCTGTTTCTCTGCTGATCTCTTGGACCTGCGGTATGGTCGTCTCCGTCTTTGCCTATCGGCGCAGCAAGGTCCGTCAGACCATCCTCTCCGAGACCTGCAAGGAGCTGAATGTGGATACGCCCCCCAAGCTCCGCTGATTTCCGTTACCCCATCCTAAAATACTACAATTCCGGGAGGAACATATCATGACTTATCAGGAAGTTCTGGCAAACGCCCGTGACCCCAAGAACAAGTGCAAGGCCTGCCCCGTCTGCAATGGTAAGGCTTGCGGCAATCATATCCCCGGCCCCGGCTCCAAGGGTGTCGGTGACACCGCCATGCGCAACTACGACAAGTGGCAGGAGATCCGGGTGAATATGGATACCCTCTGCGAATCCGGAACCCCCGATACTTCTTTGGAGATCTTCGGCAAGAAGTTCCGTTATCCCTTCTTCGCCGGTCCCGTAGGCGCTGTTGTTGCCCACTACAGCGACAAGTACGATGACAAGGGCTACAACAACATTCTGGTAAAGGCCTGTGCCGACAATGGCATCGCTGCCTTCACCGGCGACGGTCTGGATGCCACTGTTATGAAGGTCGCCTGCGAAGCCATCGCCGCCTCCGACGGCATCGGCGTTCCCACCGTGAAGCCTTGGAATCTGGAAACCATCGAAGGGAAAATGGAGCTGGTAAAAGCCTCCGGTTCCTTCGCCGTGGCCATGGACGTTGACGCTGCCGGTCTGCCTTTCCTGAAGGGCATGAATCCCCCCGCCGGCGGTAAGACCGTGGAGCAGCTCTCTGCCATTGCCAAGATGGCCGGCAAGCCCTTCATCGTCAAGGGTGTCATGACCGTCAAGGGTGCCATGAAGGCCAAGGAAGCCGGTGCTGCCGCCATCGTGGTCAGCAACCACGGCGGCCGTGTTCTGGACCAGTGCCCCGCCACTGCTGAGGTCCTGTGCGACATCGTGGATGCCCTGAAGGGCAGCGGCATGAAGATCATCGTGGACGGCGGTATCCGCACCGGCGTGGATGTCTTCAAGGCGCTGGCAATGGGCGCTGACGCTGTCATCATCTGCCGTCCCTTCGTCCCCATGGTCTACGGCGGCGCTGAGGAAGGTGTACAGCTGTACATCAACAAGATCGGTGCTGAGCTGGAGGACACCATGGCCATGTGCGGTGCCAAGGATCTTAACTCCATCACCCGGGATATGGTTTTCCTGAAGTAATATAAGCCCAGCCGGCCGGGAGCAATGCTCACGGCC
>JAFSCK010000027.1 GCA_017436785.1 Oscillospiraceae bacterium
GAACCAGCGCGCACGCTGGTGTGGCAATCCCCATCAAATGTCCGCGCAGAAACAGAAATTGGTGGCAAGTACAAATTTGCGGGAGATTGCCACGTCGGCCTACGGCCTCCTCGCAATGACATACGTTTTTCGGCAGCGATCGGATAAACTACAATTTATCTTACCACTCCAAATGCAAAACTGCAAGGCAACTACATGTTTACATTTGTTATTTTCTGTGTTAGAATGGCTATAATTGTAATTTACAAGGAATGATTTGCGTGAATTTTGACAGTACCCGGGTCAAGATCGATCTGGATGCCATTTCAGCCAATTTTGATGCCATTCAGGCCAAGGTACAGGTACCGGTGATGGCGGTGATCAAAGCCGATGCCTATGGCCATGGTGCCATTCAGGTGGCCCGGTTTTTGGAGAGCAAATGTGCCTTCTTTGGTGTCAGCTCCATGCTGGAAGCCATGGAGCTGCGGCAGGCAGGACTCACCACCCCCATTCTGATCTTGGGCCATACCCCCGTCAGTGCCTTCGTCACGGCAGTGCGGGAAAATATCCGCCCCACCATCTACCGCTACGCCGATGCCGTATCCCTGTCTGAGGCCGCTCTGGCTGCAGGAAAGCTGGCCCGGTTCCACTTCGCCGTGGACACCGGCATGAGCCGCATCGGCTTTCAGGCTACCGAAGCCGATGCCGACCTCTGTGCCAAGATTGCCGCCTTGCCGGGTCTGGAGCCGGAGGGTATTTTCTCCCACTTCGCCACCGCCGACTGTGAAGACCTAAGCCGCTCCCGGAAGCAGCGGGAGTTGTTTGACAGCTTTTGCGCCATTCTGGAGCAGCGGGGCGTGAAGATCCCCATTCGGCACATGAACAATTCCGCCGGCTTGATGAATTTTGACAGTCATTACGACATGGTCCGGGCTGGCATCGTGCTCTATGGAATGTACCCCAGTACCGAGGTGGATCCCAAGCTTCTTTCCCTGCGCCCAGCCCTGCAATGGCTCAGCCGGGTGACCCATGTGAAGACCCTGCCCGCTGGCCGGGAGGTCAGCTACGGAGGCACCTACATCACCACCCATGATACCGTAGTCGCCACCGTCCCCGTAGGCTATGCCGACGGCTACCGCCGCAGCCTGTCCGGAAAATTCCATGTCCTGATCCACGGAAAAAAGGCTCCCATCTTGGGCCGCATCTGCATGGACCAGCTGATGGTGGATGTGACGGGTATCCCCGGTGTTTCTCCCGGAGACCGGGTGACGCTGGTAGGCATTGACGGCCCGGAAGCCATCTCCATGGAGGAGATCTCCGCCGTGGCAGACAGCTTCAACTACGAATTTGTCTGCGGCATCAGCCGCCGGGTCCCAAGGATCTACACCAGCGGCGGACAAACCATCCATTCTGTCCATTACCTCACAGATACCTAAAATATACTGTCATTGCGAACCAGCGCCCGCGCTGGTGTGGCAATCCCCTCTCAAAGGTCCGCGCAGGACCATGGAATGATACTGCCTGAAAGCTTGCGGGAACTTGCACCCCAAGGGCATTTCTTCGCTTCGCTCAGGACACCACGTCGGGCTTCGCCCTCCTCGCAATGGCATAAACGACAAAAAGGAGGAAACCCTATGTCCCGTAATCCCCGCCGTATGGGCGGCTTGGGCACCTTTGTGGCCATTTTACTGATCCTCGCCTTGATTGCCGCCACCGGCTATGTGATCTGGATGTGCGTCGATCTGGTGAACAAGGAAGCCCCCACCGTCCCCACCGATACCGTAGCCCTTCCCACTGAGGAAGCTGCCCCCACCACCGAAACCACCATCCCGCCCACCACCGAGCCTCCCCCGGAGCCGGAGCGGGTCATCGCCACCGCCACCATCAGCGCACAGGGCGACCTGCTGATGCATAAGCCCGTCTTCGATACCTGCCGCCAGAGCGATGGCAGCTATAATTTCAGCTCCATTTTCCGCTACCTGACAGACACCCTCTCCACCTTCGACTTCTCCATGGCAAATTTGGAGACCACCTTCGGCGGCGATAACTACAAATATCAGGGCAACCCTGAATTTAACTGCCCCGACCCTCTGGCCGCGGATGCAAAAGAAGCCGGTTATGACATGCTGATGACCGCCAACAACCACTCCGCTGATACCCGTGCCGACGGCATCGTCCGCACCGTGGAGGTGGTCCGGGAAGCCGGTCTTGGCACCCTCGGCACCCAGCTCAACGACGAGGAGCCCAAGCATGCCATTGTAGAGATCAACGGCATCAAAATCGGCATGGTCTGCTATACCTATGCCTACAGCCACGACGGCACCAATTTCTCCCTCAACGGCCTGATGCCCATTAAGGACGTGGGCACCGTCAATTTCTTCATGAACAACAATCTGGAAAAGCTCTACACCGAGGCAGAGGCCATTATGGAGAAAATGAAGGAGGAAGGTGCCGAAGCCACCATGATGTTCATTCACTGGGGCGTGGAATACCAGACCAAGGAAAACGCCACCCAGAATAAGATCGCCCAGAGGCTTTGCGACATTGGCTTTGATGTGATTGTGGGCGGCCATCCCCACGTTGTCCAGCCCATCCGTCTGGTGGAAAGCACCGTTGACCCGGACCATAAGACCATCTGCATGTATTCTCTGGGCAATGCCGTGTCCAACCAGCGCACCGGCTACAGCAGCCTCTTCCCCGCAGGCTACACCGAGGACGGCGTTCTGCTGAGCGTTACCTTCGAGAAGTATTCCGACGGCAAGGTCTACGTTTCCGCCGCCGATATTATCCCCACTTGGGTAAATATGCACACCACCGACGGTGTGAAGGAATACAACATCCTGCCCTTGGCCGACAGCACCCGGGACCAGTGGAGAGAAACTCTGGGCCTCAACGACAACACCATCGGCCCCGCCGAAAAATCCTATAACCGCACCATGGGCATCGTAGGCGAAGGCCTCACCGAAATCCAGGACTATCTGGCACAGGCAAAGATCGACCGTGAGGAATACTACTATAACCTCGCCCATAACCCCGAGCTTCTGGAAACCGAAGCAACCCTTCCCAACGCCGCCTGACCCATGACACAAAAACCCGGGAGATGCCGTCGCATCTCCCGGTTGTTTCTTCTTGTGACATCAAAACGGGATGTAGGGGGCGGCCTCCCGGACGCCCCGAAAGGATTTTGCACCTCGATGGGGCAAAATCCTTACTAAATTCGGCATCATTCCGAAAATCTGTCCATCGAGGGTAGATTTTCAGTCGGGGCGTCGAGGATGCCGCTCCCTACGGTACTGCGTTAAATGCTCATTCCCAAATTCTCAATACCAGACAGGGAGATGCACTAACTGAACTGCATCTCCCTGTTTTTTATTTCTCTTCGATCCAGCTGCGCAGCAGCTGGGCATAGCGCTGTGGGTGGTTGAGGCTCAGATCTCCATGGTGCATTCCGGGAAGGAGCTCCAGTGCGCTTCCCGGGATAGCCCGGTGCAGCAGCTTGGCAGAACTCACGATGGCCCGCTGCTCCCGGGAGCCTGCCACAATCTTGACCCTTGCGCAGGTCTGTGACAGGCCGGGTTTGATGGCATAACCGCTGTTGGCCCTCAAAAACGCGATCATATCCTCCTTGGCAATGGCGCAGGTATCCCGGTAATAGTCTTCAAAGCAAGCTCTGGGGATCCTCAGATAGGCCGCCTGCAATTTGGCAAACCACCTGCGCCGAATCAAACCATAGCTCATACCAAAAGCAGGTCCGATCAGCGCCCGGGTCAGAGGCATCGGCTTCACCAGCACACTTTCCAGCAGGGCAAACCGGCAAATATCGGGCCTTTGACAGAGCATTTCCACCGCGATCTGGCCTCCCAGAGAAAGGCCGCCGATAGCCCTTACCTGCCCGCCAAAGCGTTCCTCGATCAGCTGGATCAGCCGGCGTGCATTGTCCTCCATGGAAGAAAAAGCGGTTTCACTGCCCCCATGTCCATCCAAAACCGGCAGCACCACATGGTAGTGCTCTGCCAGAATGCCGGCCGCCTCCCGGTAGTTCCACCACGATAGTCCTCCCCCGTGGAGCAGCAATATCGTTTCGGTATGCTGCGCGCCAAATTCCACGAGCTTCATAGGCTGTCACCCTTTCCGTGAACGGGATACCTCTTAGAAAATAATCAGCATACCCACCAGAATGCCCACAATGGCAGAGAAGGCGGGCAGCTTGCTGTGATACATGAGAATGGACTGGGGCAGGATCTCACCGAAAACCACATACAGCATGGCACCGCTGGCAAAGCCAAGACTCATGGTCAGGCCCAGAGGTCCGATCTCCCCCAGCAGATAGCCCAGCAGTGCACCTAAAATGGTGGGGATACCGGAGCAGGCAGTGATCAGGACCGCTTTCCACTTTGCCATGCCGCCGCTGATGAGAGGCACAGACACCGCCATGCCCTCCGGAATATTGTGCAGGCCGATGAGTACAGCCAGAACCAGTGCCGCGCTGCCCATGACACCGTTGTTGCTGGCGTAGGATGCACCGATGGTCATGCCCTCAGGAACATTGTGCAGAGCAATGGCACTGGCCATGACAATGCCTGCCACAAACAGTCCCAGCTTGCTGTCATTCTGAGCATAGTGCTGCTCCAGATGGTCGCTGTGGATCAGCTCATCCAGATCATCGGCAGTTTTGGGATGGTTGGCATCGATGTGGGGCACCTCCGGATTGGTCTTCCGGTCAATAAGGTAGTTCAGAAGGTAGGTCACGGTGACACCGATGGCAATGGCCCCCACCACAGTCCAGACCCCCACATTGGTCTCCACCGCCTCTGTCACCAGGTCAAAGCAGACCACGCTGAGCATAACACCGCCGGCAAAGCTCAGCAGCAGGCTCACAGTCCGGTTGGAATCCTTTTGCAGCATGGCCCCCACCAGACCGCCAAGTCCGGTGCCCACCACGCCTGCCAGTGCCGTGGTCAAAATCAAAGTTTCCATAACGCCCATAGTGTTTCTCTCTCCTATGTAAGCATTTTTGTTTTTATACGAGTTTTATCAAGAATCAGTATTATGATAGCACAGCGGACAAAGGATTACAATGCCGCCTGCCATTTTCTCCCAAAAGGTCAGGTTTCGTATTCCTCGGCAAAGCTGCCCTCCGGCAGAATATGGCCGCAAACGCATTTTTCGTCACTGACCAGAGTCCCGGTCTCCCCGGGCCGGCCCCCCATGCGGACAAAGACTTCAACCCATTCTCCACATTTGGGACACCGAACCTCCGTCAACCTCGGCGTATGCTTTCCCTCATGACATCCATCCAATAGCATATAGCCCCTCCTGACCAGTTTTTTATTATGATAGCATAAAAACCTACCGTTTCCAAGTATCAATGCCATAAATGGGAATTTTCAATAGCACTGTAGGGGGCGGCGTCCCCGACGCCCCGACCCAAGATCCGACCTCGATGGGCGGACCTTGGGAATAATGCCGCATTTCGGAAGGATTTTGCCCATAGAGGTGTAAACTCCTTCCGGGGCGTCCAGAGGCCGCCCCCTACATTCCATTTTGACAACACAGTAATACGATTTGCACAGCAAAAAGCGGAGTGGAAAATCCCACTCCGCTTTGGTATTTATTTGCCGATTACAGGCCAGCCAGCTCCAGCAGGGCGGGAACCTTGTCTTCCCAGCCCAGAGCCATGATGTGGACACCCTGACAGTAGGGACGGCACTCCCGGATGATCCGGGCGGCGATCTCCACGCCGGTGATACCGGCCTTGGTCTTCTCCTTGTCGGCCCGCAGCTCGTCCAGCATTTCATCGGGAACGTGGACACCGGCCACGTTGTTGTTCATGAACTTGCACATGCCAACGCTCTTGGGGATGATGACACCCAGCTGCACAGGCTTGCCAAACTCCTTGGCCCGCTCCATGAACTTGATGAACTTCTCAGGCTCGAAGACAGCCTGGGTCTGGAAGTAGTCGGCACCGGCCATGACCTTACGCTCCATCTTTGCCAGCTGAGCGTCAACAGAGTCGGAAATGGGGGAAACCACAGCGCCCTTGGCAAACTTGGGGGGCTCGCCCACCAGAGGATTGCCGCTGAGATCCACGCCCTTCTCCAGCTGGGAAGCGGTGTACAGCAGGGACACGGAATCCAGATCGAAGACGGGCTTTGCACCGGGATGGTCGCCCATCTTGGTGTGGTCGCCGGTCAGGCACAGGATGTTCTCGATGCCCATGGAAGCAGCACCCAGCAGGTCGGACTGCAGGGCGATGCGGTTGCGGTCACGGCAGGTAGCCTGATAGATGGGGGTCAGGCCCGCATTCTTCAGAGCTGCGCAGGTAGCCAGCGTAGAGGTACGCATGACGGAGGACTGGTTATCGGTAACGTTCACGGCGGTGATGCCGCTGAGGTAGGTCTTGGCCTCTTCCACCAGATGGCCCAGATGGATGCCCTTAGGAGGGCCGACTTCTGCGGTAACAACAAATTCACCGTTATCAAACAATTCGGTAATTCTCATTATCCATTACTCCTAATCAAGAAATATTTATAATGATGTCATTGCGAACCAGTGCGCACACTGGTGTTGCAATCCCCTTCAAAGGTCCGCGCAGGAACTTGAGAGGATCTTTTATATACGGAGGGGATTGCCACGTCGGGCTCCGCCCTCCTCGCAATGACAGGAAGATATCTTATTTCACTTCATCGTCGGTGGCATAATTGCGCACCTGAACGGGGCACTTCAGCACGTCCAGACGGCCAATTGCCTTCAGCCGCTGATAGATGCGCTCCCAGCCGCAATCCATGTTGGGATCGACCTCGCACTTGCCCTTCTTGGCGCCGCCGCACTGGCCGTTAACAAGGCTCTTGGAGCAGGCGGTGATGGGGCAGATGCCGCCGGTGAGGTTCAGGTAGCACTCGCCGCACTGCTTGCAGTCGTGCTCCAGAGGCGTCACACCCTGGAAGCCGGGCAGTGCATAGGTGTCGCAGCAGGCAACCACCTTCTTGTTTTCCAAATATTCGGCCACAGTCTGCACACCCACGCCGCAGGAGAAGACCAGCACGGTATCGGCGGCCTCAATGGCATCGGCATGGAAGCTCAGGCGCAGCTTCAGGTTGTCAGGATTGCAGATATAGTCGGTGGTGAAGGTCCCGGTGACTTTACCGGCCTCCATCAGCTCCTTTTTCAGGGCCTCCACCTCATGTTCGGGGAAATGGATCTCCTTGCAGCCGTGGCAGATCAGAAGGAAGACCTTGCCCTCTGCCAGAGCCAGAACAGTGTCCTTATTCTTCAGTTCGGTAATCAGCATCTTACTTCATCCCCCTTACGGCGTTCTTGCCCATCTTGATCATGCTGACCAGAGGCAGCTTGGAAGAACAGATGGTCTCACAGCAGCGGCACTCCATGCAGTCCATGATGTTGCGCTCCTTCAGTGCCTGCGGATCCATCACCAGCTTGGCGAAGTACAGAGGCTGCAGGCTCATGGGGCACACATCCACGCAGCGGCCGCACTTGATGCACTCCTGAGGCTCGGTGTGGTCGGTGTCCACGGCGATGATGCCGTTGGAGCCCTTCATAATGGGGAAGGAAACGTTCTGCTGAACGAAGCCCATCATGGGACCGCCGGCCTTGACGGTGACATCGCCGGGCAGGATACCGCCGCAGGCGTTCACCAGCTCCTCGGCGCAGGTGCCGATCTTCACGATGAAGTTGCCGGGGTTGGGGATGTAGGGACCGGTGACGGTGGTGACACGCTCCACAAGGGGCATACCGGTGGTCAAGGCATCGGAGATGGCCTTTACGGTGCTGACATTGCAGACCACAGCGCCTACGTCAGCAGGCAGCTTGCCGCTGGGAACGAAGCGGTCCAGAACCCGCTTGATGAGCATTTTTTCGCCGCCCTGAGGGTACTTCGTCTTGGCAACGCAGACCTCCATGCCCTCGATATCGGCAACCTTTTCCTGCATCAGGGCGATGGCATCGGGCTTGTTGTCCTCGATGACGATGACGCCTCTGGGAGAAGCAACGGTCTTCATAACCGCCTTCAGGCCGTAGATGATCTCGTCGGCGTACTCCAGCAGCACCCGGTGGTCAGCGGTCAGCATGGGCTCACACTCACAGGCGTTGACCAGCACGGCATCGATGGGCTTACCGGGCTTCAGCTTGACATAGGTGGGGAAGCCTGCGCCGCCCATACCCACGATACCGGCTTCCTTGACGATCTCGATGATCTCGTCGGCGGTCAGCTCGTCCAGAGGCTTGTTGGGCTTCACAGATTCATGGAGGGTGCCCAGACCGTCAGACTCGATGACGATGGCGGGGCACATGCCGCGGTTGGCGTGGGGACGGTCCTCAATGGCGACCACGGTACCGCTGACGCTGGAATGAACGGGAGCGGAAATGAAACCGGCAGCCTCTGCGATCTTCTGGCCTACCTTGACGGTGTCGCCAACCTGCACGCAGGCATTGGCGGGAGCGCCAAGGTGCATGGACAGGGGGAAGACAGCGGTCTTGGGTTCGGGGAAACGGACCAGAGCCTTGTGCTCGCTGGGCTCCTTGCCCTCAACGGGGTGGATACCGCCGTAGTAACCGGCGAAGCGGCTCTCGCGGATGGACTTGACATAGTCGTTGATGACCTTGAAATTGACCTTGGAGTAGTCCCGCAGCTGGACGGGCTGGGAAGTCAGCTCCTCCAGACGGCCCTGCTTAGTCAGGCGCTGCTGGATCTTCTCCCATGCACAGTCCTTGTTGGGATCGACCTCGCACTTGCCGTTCTTGGCACCGCCGCACTGGCCGTTGATCAGGCTCTTGGAGCAGTCCACAATGGGGCAGATACCGCCGGTGATGTTCAGATAGCACTGAGCGCAGGCATCGCAGGCCTTCTTGGTCAGGGCCATGCCATGATGGCCAGTGTAGTTCAGGGAGTTGCTGGCTGCCACCACAGGCATGTCCACCATGTCCGCTACCGTCTGGATGCCCAGACCGCAGGAAATGACCACGACGTTTTCCGTGCCCTCGGGGACCAGATCCTCCAGCTTTTTCAGGGTCTGGGTCTTGTTGCAGAGGAAATCGATCTTGGCGCAGCCGGTGATGGTCTTGCCCTGCTGGGCAGCGATTTCTTTGAACGTATCGCAATCAGGCTCGTTGGTGGTTTCAAATTCCTTGAAACACTTGTTGCAGGCAATGACGAACAGATTGTCCATGCCGGACATAGCCGCTGCCAGTTCGTCGGCTGCCTTCAACTTATACTTGGTATAGTTTTCCAATTGCTCACCTTCCTTACAGATTTGTGAAGCTTATGCCCATCTGCCCCTTGGCAGACAGCCTAAGTTTGAATTGGTGTTTGTGTATCGATATAACACAGCTTAAGTATAACACACATTATTTGTATAGGCTAGTCCAAAGTTGCCAAATTTTATGTAATTTGCAAGAAAAACCCCGGCAGGCCAACAGGCGTGCCGGGGAATGGGATGGGGTCGGGGAAATCGCAATTGATCACGCTGTATCAAACAACGTATGTCATTGCGAGCCAGTGCGCACACTGGCGTGGCAATCCCCTGCAAGTTTCCAGATAGTATCGTTGCAGACCTTTGGAGGGGATTGCCACGTCGGGCTTCGCCCTCCTCGCAATGACATCTATATTTCGACACATCGACAAATGCCCATTTAACAGATCATTTCCGGTATTCCTTGCTGTGGGAGAAGCCCCGGCCCCAGACCTCGGTGACGCGGCTGACGATCATGAAGCATTCGGGATCAATCTCCCGGGCAATCCGCTCGATCTTGGGCATTTCATGGTTGGATACCACGCTGAGGATCACCTCGGTGGGGGTATGGAGATAGCCGCCCTCGCCATGGAGGATGGTGACGCCCCGGTCCACCTTGGAGAGAATGGCAATGCGCAGGTCGTCTGCCTTGCTGCTGACGATCTTCACCTCCGTACGGCTGGTACCCATCAGCAGGACCTTGTTCAGAGCAAAGGAAATGACCATCAGCAGCAGCACGCCGTAAAGCAGGTCCTCCGGGGTATGGAACAGCATCTGGGTCAGCATGATGCAGAAATCAAAGGTCCACAGGCTGACAGACACGGGAATGTGCAGCAGCTTTTTCAGCACCAGCGGCGGGATATCCATGCCGCCGGTGGAGGCACCGCCCCGGATCACCATACCCAGAGAACAGCCAAGGCCCAGACCGGCATAGAGGGTATTCAGCAGCAGATTCTGGGTGATCTGGATATCCCCCAGCACGGCATTCAGGCCCTCCAGCGCGATGGGGTAAAACAGGGAGGAGAACACGGTGGTCAGAGCAAACTGACGGCCCAGCATGGCCCACCCCAATGCCAGCATGGCAAGGTTAAAGGCGAATATGAACCAAGACAGAGGAATGCCCGTCAGATGATTCACTGCCAGCGCAAGACCGGTAGTGCCGCAGCTGATCAGTCCGGCAGGCAGCAGGAACAGCTTGACAGACAGGGCATATGTGGCATTGCCCACCAGTATCAGCAGCATTGACAGCAGCCGGTGCTTGTTGATTTCCTTTTTGGCCATGGAGAAACCGTCCTTTCTTTGCAACAAAAAACACGCCTGCCGAGAATTTTCCCTAACAGACGTGGATCGAGGCTTAGCGCCTAATACCTTTTTATTATACCCTGAATCGAAAACATCGTCAAGGGCCGAAGGAGAATTTTTTCGCCATCGCAAAACGGGCTAACTTGGAGTTTGACTTTTCAAATTCATACATCGCTTGTCATCCCGAGCGGAACGAAGTGCAGTCGAGGGATCTACGCATGATCGATTCTGCTAAGCAGATATTCGGTGCGAAGATCCTTCGACTCCGCGCTTCGCGCTCCGCTCAGGATGACAACCTTGCGGATCGCTGATGCTGCCAAACGATAATCCCCCCGCTTTAAACGGTGTTCATATTTCGTCTATTTACTTTTGCGTGGATTGATGATATAATTTACGGAAGAATCTGAAAAGGAGGCGAAGAAATGCGCCGTTATCTGGAAGAATTGAAGGATTTTACAAAAAAAGGCGACATGCTTCTGCTGATCCTGTGCCTGATCGTGGCAGGCTTCGGTCTGATCTGTATTGCCAGTGCCACCACGGCAGCAAAGTTTGAAGGCAATTTCCGTTACATTGCCCTGCAGC
Source organism: Oscillospiraceae bacterium (assembly GCA_017436785.1). GTDB lineage: Bacteria > Bacillota > Clostridia > Oscillospirales > Oscillospiraceae > Faecousia. The sequence goes on from JAFSCK010000027.1 coordinate 11,112, forward strand.
TGCTGGCCATCTGCATGGGCGTGGTGGCTTACGTTCTGATCTCCTGTGTGGATCTGGATCTGCTGTCAGAGCACCGGTGGCTGCTGGTAACGTTTAATTGCGTGCTGCTGCTGATGCTGATCCCCTTTGGCGATGACCACGGCTCCGGCAACCGAAGCTGGCTGAATATCCCGCTGCTGCCCTTTAACATCCAGCCCGCAGAGATCTGCAAAATTACTTACGTCATCATCATGGCCTCGGTCATGTCCTCCCACCAGAACCGGATCTCCCATCCCGTGTCCGTCATCCACATGGGCATGCACCTGCTGGCACTGGTTGGCCTGAATCTGGCCCTGTCCTCGGACATGGGCGTTTCCCTGATCTTCGTGTTCATCTTCATCGGCATGACCTTTGCCGGCGGTGTCAGCTTATGGTGGTTTGCCGCAGCCATCGGCTGCATTGCGGCAGCCTTCCCCATTCTGTGGAATTTCTTGGACGGCTATCAGCGAAACCGTATCCTGATCCTCTTTGACCCCAGTCTGGATGCTGCCGGCACCAACGAACGCTACCACTCCATCATCAACCTCCGCTCCCTCACCGGCGGCGGTCTGACCGGTCAGGGCCTGTTCAACGGCAACCGTACCCAAGCCGGTGCCCTGTATGCCCAACATACGGACTATATCTTCTCCTCCATCGGCGAGGAGCTGGGCTTCTTCGGCTGCGTGCTCATCATGCTGCTGGAGCTGGCTATCATTGCCCGCTGCTTCTATGTGGGCGTGCGGTGTCAGGACTACATGCGCCGTCTGGTTTGCTTCGGTGCAGGCTCTGCGCTGATGTTCCAGGTGATGATCAATGTGGGTATGTGCATCGGCGTTATGCCCGTTATCGGCCTGACCCTGCCCCTCATCAGCTACGGCGCATCCTCTGTCGTGACCATCTTCGCCATGCTGGGACTGGTCTCCGGTGCCCATGCAAGGCCAGCCTCTCAAAGCCACGAACGATATGTGCAGCCCTTCCGGGGCTGAAAAAAACCCAGCCGTTAAAACGGCTGGGTTTTTCAGTGTGTCAAAAAAGTCTGAATTACAAAATCGTAGGGGGCGATGCCCACATCGCCCCGCAGGAAAACCCGCCATATTTGTAAAACTTTACGGCGAAATCATAACATCGTGCAAAGGGCCGATGTGGGCATCGGCCCCTACGGCTAAGTTTTTCGACAGTCTGAGAAACCCAGCCGTTAAAACGGCTGGGTTTTTTATCAAACAGTTTCCCGAATCGTCTGCACACCGCAGCGGATCAGATACAGCGCCACGATCAGTGACCCCAGAAAATCCAGCCAGTAGGAAACGGGAGACTCCGGCAGCAACAGCACCGACAGCAGCGCAATGGTGACGCAGCCGTCCACCAGACTTTTGGCCCGGTACAGCCGGGACTGGACCCGCAAAATGGCATTGGGTTCTTTTTTGTTCAGCCGGGTGTATTTCACCCAGAAGGCGGTGTTGGCAATGACTCCCAGCACCGCGATAGAAAGACCGGGAAGCACATTTCCCTTCTCCCCGGCCTCAGACAGGAAGGCCAGCAGCACCATGAAGCTGCCGCCTAGGCACATCATCGCCCCTACAAAAGCGTTGGCCCGGCGCTCCAGCCTTGCCCGCCGTTCCTCATTGCAGGAATCCTCTTTGGTAGTGATCTGATAGACCGCAAAGGAGGAAATAATAGCCAGCAGCTCCGCGCTGCGGCGGACAAAATCCGCAATCTGGGTCGAGCTGCGGCCTGCCAGCAGCCCCAATCCCACCACAAGGGGGCCGGGAGCACTCATCAGCACCGACATCAGCAGGGTCCGGGAACCGGACCGGGCAGTTTCCTTAGACATGGAATCAACCTCCCAAAAGATGGATCAGCGGCAGGATCACTGCCATAGCCGCAGCCGGGCAGGTAATGGTATCGTAGCCGCCCTTGGTGCACATTTCCACAAAGGTGGCTGCCGCAGCCCCGGCGGCAGAAACCAGCAGGCAGCTGCCAAGGCCCAAACCGCCCCGGATCAGCAGCAGGATCAGGACCGAAAGGGCTGAGGTCACAAACATGGCAGCAGAGCCCTCCACGCTTTTGTGGTGGTCGGCAAAGGGGATATGGATCTTATGCCTGCCAAACCGCTTGCCTACCAGCGCAGCAAAGGCATCTCCCACGCCCCACGCATAAACGCAGGCCAGCACCAGCAGCTTCTCGTCCAGAAGTCCCCAGCAGATGGTGATGCTCACCGCCATGGTAGACAGCGCAAGGATCAGGCTGCTTTGAAATTCTCCGTGCTTTCGCTCATTGACAAAGGCAGAAAAGGCCGGGATCCGCTCCAGCAGCGCCAGAACCGGGTAGAAAAATACGATCACCAACAGTGCGAACAGCACTGCGTTCCACCATGTGTGAAAGACCTGAAGCACTGGGATATAGATCCCCAGCAGCACAAAATGCAGCAGCTTCCGGAACAATTCATCCGGCACCTTCCAAAGGCATCGTGCCGCCAACAGTCCCACTACCACCGGGATCAAATACAACAAAAATGCCCCAATCCCTCGTATCAGCTCCTGCATATCTCTCACCTTCATGTTTCTATTTTTATTATTATACCATGGCTCTGCCCTGTAGGCAAGGTAGATCCCCCAGAAGCAGATTGCAAAATTCGTGCAAATCGTAATTTATGCGATAGCCACTGTAGGGCGGGCTGCCCTCAGCCCGCCACAAGGCTTCGAGAAGAAAATAGGCGGATTTATTCGTACAGACTAACAAATATGTCAATCCTGAGCGCAGTGCGAAGCACGAAGTCGAAGGATCTACGCACCGAATGTCTGCTAAGCAGTATCGGTCATGCGCAGATCCCTCGACTTCGCTCGGGATGACAGGGATGTTACCTGATTTGTTCTGATTGGCCGCTATGTTTTCGATGCTCTCCGGTGGCTTGAGGGCAAGCCGCCCTACAGCAAGCTCATCGACAAATGCCCATTTCCAGCCCCTCTGCAAGCACATAGCAGCCCTTCCCTATCTTTTTCAGCTTCCCCGTTTCCGTCAGCTCCTTCAATACCCGCTGGATCTGGCGGCGGCTGTAGTTCATATGAAAGGCGGCCTCGCTGACATTTGTGATGGTGTGGGTGGGACAGCGCCACCGAAGGTAGGCCAGCAGCGCCTGCTCTGCGGTGAGCATGTCGGAACGGATGTGCATGGAGGCAGTCATCCGCTGGGCCATGGTATCCAGCAGGAACCGCAGGAATCGGTTGTCATTCTCCAGCGTTTTCCGCAGAGGCTCCAGCGGCAGCTCCACTGCCCGGACCGTCTCGATAACCTCCTGATACCGGTTCTGGGGCTGCCGCCCGCAGAAGGCCAGATCCCCCATGAAGCCAAAGCCGTCGCAGTGGGCAATGAGATAAGGCGAACCGTCTTCTTGGATCTTGTAATGGTCAAAGACACCCTCCACGATGAATTTCATGCTCACTTCCATGGGATGTACGATGTTTATCATCTCTCCCGGCGCATATTCATACAGCCGAAAGGGCAGCTCCCGGGTATCGAAAAAGGAACGGATGTGGAATTTTCGGAGGTAATGCTCCAGCAGCTGCGCATCTCGGATCTCCCGCATAAAAATCATCTCCTTTTTCTTTTATTGTGCCATATGTCACAACGAAATGCAAGTAATTTTGATATCATAGGACCATTCAAAGAAATGGAGAATGCTTATGACCAAAAACAAAACCCCTCTCACCGTCAAGCACCGCATCGGCTATGCCTTGGGTGACTTCGGCGGCTGTATGACCTTCTCTCTCATGAGCGCCTTTATGACCCGTTACTATGTCAATGTGGCGCTGATGGACACTGCCGTCATCGCGGCTATGACCCTGATCTGGAAGATCTGCGACGCGGTATTTAACCCCATCATCGGCTCCATGCTGGACCGCAGCTTCAGCAAGACCGGCGGAAAACGGGATAAATTCCGCCCTTGGATCCTGCGCGTGTCTCCCATGCTGGTGATCTGCGCCATTCTGGTGTTCACCGCCCCCGGCTGGGTAGACGGTGCCGCCCGGCTGGTCGTTGCCTTTGTGTCCTACCTGATGTATGAGGTCTTCTACGCCATCCACAATATCTCTCTGGGCGGTCTGATCTCTGCCATGGCTACCAACGATGCCGAACGGGCAGAGCTGTCCTCTGCCCGTGGCATTGGCGGCTCCATGGGCATCGTGATCCCCCAGATGGCGTTCCCTGCCATTATCTCCCTGTTTGAGAGCCGTCCCGCACTAGGCTACGGCATGGGTGTCACCCTCTGCGCCTGCATCGGCTTTGTCTGCTGTCTGGGCTGCTACTTCTTCACCGAGGAGCGCAATGCCAGCACCCAGAAGTCTGCTGCTGCCCCCATTAAGGTCACTGACATTCTGGAGGTCTTCCAAAAGAACCGGGCCTTTGTGGCCCTGTGCCTCCATGGCCTGCTTTCCGGTATCCTCATGAGCGTGGGCGGCGCACTGGGTACTTATATGTATGCCGATGTGCTGGGCAGCTTGGCGCTGATGAGCGTCGGCTCCATGCTGGGTATGCCGGTAAATCTGTTCTTCATGTCTCTGGTGCCCAAGGCATCCCGGAAGCTGGGTATGGAAAAGGTGCTGCGCCTCAGCCTGCTGATGGGCTGCGGACTGTATGTACTGCTGTTCAGCCTGCATATCCTCACCAGCATCAATGTCTGGGTCCACATCGGCCTGAATGCCATCGCCGCCGGTATTTCCGGCCTGAGCAACATGATGCAGTGGGGCATGCTGTCCGAGGCCATTGAGTATAACGAGTATCTCACCGGCAAGCGGACGGAGGGCTCCATCAACGGCACCTTTAATATGCTGCGCCGCTTGGGTCAGGGTCTGGGTTCTTCCTTCGGTGTTGCCATGCTGGGCATCATTGGTTACAATGCTGCCGCCAGTGTCCAGACCGCAGGCACCATTCTGGGCATCAAGGTGCTGTGCCTGCTGTTCCCCGCGGTCTGCGCTTTGGGCAGCTGGATTGTCTTCCGCTTCGTCTGGAACATCACCCCGGAGCTGCGGGAGAAAATGGCCCAGAAGCGCGCCGCCATGTAATGCCTTCCCATAGGACATCTGCACCGTCTGCCGAATGATTCTTCAAAACAGCCTTCGGTTTTTGCCATTTCAGACGGTGCAGATGTCAATGCAGCGCCCGGAACCGGTTCGTGGATCCCACGTTCCCGTTCCGGGCTTTACTTTTTTAAACAAAACCGGTAAAATAGAAGAACCATACCGCAAAAGAGGGCGAGACGATGTACAAGATCTGTCATACCGAAGAATCCACCCGGCGGCAGCGGATGCTGGAGCAGGGACTGCTGGAAGCCATGGGCCATCACCCCTATAAAAAAATAACCCTGATGGAGCTGTGCCGGCAGCTGGATGTGCCAAGAAAGACCTTTTACCGCTATTTCCCCACCAAGGAAGACTGTCTGCTGGCCCTGATCGACCACGCCCTTGCCGACTGCAACGATGTGGCCCTCACCGGCTGGACCGGTGGGGAAACGCTGGACCGTCAGGCCCAGCTGCGGTTCTTCCGCTACTGGGCGGAGAATAGGGCTTTGCTGGATGCCCTCCGGAATAACAGCCTGCAGCACATTCTGCTGGAACGGACCACTGTCATCGTGGACCGCATGAAGGAAAATGCCCCACCCAGATCCTTCGCAGTGGAGCAGGTGGAGTATTTTATTGCCCACGGTCTTATGACAACGGTGCTGCGCTGGCATCAATACGGCTTCCAGAGCACGCCGGAGGAAATGGCAGCAGTATTCGAGGAGCTGCTTGGCGCCGCCCGGGTGTCTCTTTCCCGGTTGCTGTTATAGCCAAATTTCCTCTGAATAATTCATATAGCTATGCCGCATTCGCAGGTGTTTTGAGACTCCCCCGAATGCGGCATCTTTTGTATAATAATAGAAGAATTTTTTAATAGGAGTTGTGAAACTTATGGCACAGTTCATTAAGCTGGATCCCGCTGCCGCAAAGCAGCTGCGGACCGTTGACGAGCGTCTTATGTCCTATAACGTGGAGATGACCGAGGTCACCGGCGGCACCTTCTGGAAGGCCTACACCCCCGAGCAGATCGCCGGCACCGAGCCTGTTCCTCCTCTGGTCAATCTGGCTGACATGGTCAAGCTTCAGGAGTGGTACGACCCCATCGATACCACCAATGAGCGGCTCATCAATCTGGCCAAGGCCTTCGGCCCCGTCTGGGTCCGTGTTTCCGGCACTTGGGCCAACAAGACCTACTACAATTTCGACGGCAAGTACGAGCCCGGCGTGGTCCCTGAAGGCTTCCAGAACGTTCTGCAGAAGGACCAGTGGCTGAACCTGCTGAACTTCGTCAAGGCTGTGAACGGCAAGCTGCTGATCTCCTTCGCCAACTGCCCCGGCATCCACGATGCCGAGACCCCTTGGTCCCCTTGGCAGGCTAAGCAGATCATGGACTTAAGCATCGAGTACGGTGTCCCCGTCAGCGCCGTGGAATTTACCAATGAGCCCAACCTGATGGCAACCTCCGGCTTCCCCAAGGGCTATACCGCTGCCCATTTCTGCCGGGATCAGGAGATCGCCAACGCTTGGGTCCGGGAGAACTATCCCGATGTGCTGCTGGTCGGCCCCAGCTCCACCGACTCCACCGTCATCGAAATGGGCCCCGGCGCCAAGGGCGGCGCAGGCATCGGCGATGCCATGCCCGATGCCGTGACCACCCATGACCTGATGGCAGAATACAAGGTCCCCATGGATGTGTTCAGCTACCATTACTACAACGGCATTTCCGAGCGTTTGGAATCCGTCATGCCCGCCGGCCACTGGCAGGCAAGTCAGGCCCATACCGACGACTATCTGTCCATGGCAGGCCTGTGCGCCCGCAGCTATGCTCCCATCCGGGACAAGTACATCCCCGGTGCCCAGATGTGGGTCACCGAGTCCGGCGATGCCGGCGGCGGCGGCAACACTTGGGGCAGCACCTATCTGGATGTGCTGCGCACTCTGAACGAGCTGGGCGATTTCGCCACCGTCACCGACGGCATCATCTTCCACAACACGCTGGCTTCCTCCGACTACGGCTTCCTGCAGCACGGCACCTTTGAGCCCCGTCCCAACTACTGGGCTGTCCTGCTGTGGCAGCAGCTGATGGGCAGCACCGTCTACGATGCCGGTGCCGAGGGCCATGTCTACTGCCACTCCCGCAAGGACGGCAAGGCGGGCTACGCCTACCTGATCGTCAACAACGATCTGGAGAATGCCATCACCGCAGAGCTGCCCGGAGAGGCCCAGCTGTACGCTCTGGCAGGCCGTGATGGCATGAGAAGCTCCGTCATGACCCTCAATGGCACCGAGCTGGTGGCAGGTCCCAAGGGCGAGCTGCCCCAGCTCACCGGTGCGACCGTTTCCGGCACTGTCGAGATTGCTCCCGGCAGCTGCGCATTTGTCATTATCTGATCTCCTTACTTGTTCACCATAACAAGTCCCCTTACGCAAAAGAGCCGTCCGCTTCGGACGGTTCTTTTGTCAGACTGTCAAAAAAGTCCTACGATAAAAATGTCATTGCGAACCAGCCCGCAGGCTGGTATGGCAATCCCCAAAATAGAAGGAGAAATCCTCGATTATCGACCAAAAAATGTTGATAATTCGGGAGATTCCCACGCCAGTGTGAGCACTGGCTCGGAATGACATAGTTTTTCGATACGCAGGCAAAAGAGCCGTCCACTTTGGGCGGCTCTTTTGTACTATCCTATACTTCGTAATGGGCTTGGATCCATTCACGGTCTATCTGCACCGTTATGTGAGAAAGTCACGGAACGGACCTGCTTTCTCTGGTAGAATAAGGCCATAAAGAAAAACACAAAACAAAACATTATGGAGGTAACACTTATGAAATATGTATGCGACGTTTGCGGTTGGGAATATGATGAGGCTCTGGGCTATCCCGAAGGCGGGATCGCTCCCGGCACCAAGTGGGAGGATATCCCCGAGGACTTCGAGTGCCCCTTGTGCATGGTAGACAAGGACCAGTTTTCCGAAGCATGACCCATTAAGCGGTGTGGCGTAACAGCCACACCGCTATTTTTTATGATAGGCCCTCATTAACGCATCCGTTTTTGGAACAACCCGTGCTGGTTGCAGCAGTAATACAGATACCCGCGGCCATACAGCCGCAGCCGGGTCTGGGCATTGCCCTCGGGGTAGAGCTTTACCAGCTGGACCCGATCTGAGGTGACGAAGGCTATGAAGGAAATAGAATGCGCCTTCGTCATGGGATGGTGGATGGTGATGAAATGCTCGTCCTCCACAGCCTCGATGGTCAATGTATGGTCTTCATCTGCCTCTTCCGCTTCCAGCGCAGGCAGCGTGATGCCGCAGCAGCTGACCACCGCATTTCCCAGCGCGTGGATGGCATTGCCGCAGATGGGACAGACATAGAACTTGCTTCGCAGCATATTGGCCGAGACATTTTTGTTGCGGATCTGCTCTCCGTTCATCAGCTCGATGACGGAGATCCCCAATGCCTGTGCCAGAGGCTGCAGCAGACTGATATCCGGCAGCCCTTTGGCAGTCTCCCACTTGGAGATGGTCTTGCTGCTGACACCGATTTTCTCCGCCAGCTCCGCCTGCGTTATTCTCCGGCTCTCCCGCAGCTGCCTGATGGTGGTTCCGGTCACATAGGTATTCATGGTTGCCACTTCCTTTCTGAGGAAAGCATACCACGAAATCCCCGCAGGGACAACCTGCGCTTCGTAGACATCGATCACAGCAGCGAAAGAAACCTCAGATCACAAAGAACGCACAGCTGCCGGGAGCGACCTCTACCGTGCCGGAAACGGTCACGCCATTCAGCTCCGGCAGATCATCGATGTGCAGTTTGATAAATTCAGCCACTGTCTTTCTCTCCTTTTAAGAAATATTTGACTTGTGTCTAAAATCGCCTATAATAATAGTACATGATTTTCAAAAGAAAAACGATAAGCAATCAGGACCAAAGTGTCAAATAATAGACGTATTTCTAAAATCGTCCAAAAAGGGAGTGACTGTTGTGGATCTGCGGAAAAAGAAAACCCTGCGTGCCATCAAAGCCGCGTTTTACGCCCTGCGGGAAAATAAAAATGTGGAGCAGATTTCCGTAACGGAGCTGACCCGGAAGGCAGAGATCAGCAAGGCTACCTTCTATCTGCACTATCACGATATTTTCGACCTTTCTGAGAAACTGAAACAGGAGGTGATCCTCTCTGTCATGTCCAGACTGGAAGATCCCATGGAGCTGCTGACCGATTCCATTTCCTTTATGGATAAGCTGGTGGCTGCGCTGGAAGCAGAAAAGGAAAATGTATTGCCTCTGTTTTCCGGAACGCAGGCAGCTGCACTTCCCATCAGTCTGGAAGCCAGCCTGAAGGAATATTTTTTCGCCCACGCCCCCCATTTGCGCAGCGATGCCAGAGTCAATGTATATCTGACCTACCATATCCAAGGCGGCTACTATGCCTACATGGAAAATGTGGAACGATTGGGCTATGATCGCGTCATTGACATCATTGCAGAGATCCAAAATACACTTTCCATCATGAGCAAATAACCAGCTGAGGCTGCTATGCATCATAAACACAGGAGGCTAGACTATGGGAATCTACGATATATCACAAGAGGTATTCAACTGCGCCGTTTACCCCGGCGATCCCCAGCCGGAAAAGCAAACGCTGTATTCCACCGAAACCGGAGACCTCTATAATCTGACTTCCTTCGCCATGTGCGCCCACAATGGCACCCATGTGGACGCTCCCTTCCACTTTCTTCATAATGGAAAAACCATAGATCAGATGGATCTATCCCATTTCGTGGGGGATTGCTTTGTTGCCCGGCATGAGGGCGATATGACAGCTGCCGGTGCAGAAGAAATTTTGAAGAAGGCAAACGGCGCAGAGCGAATCCTGATTGCAGGAAAAGCCACTGTAACTACCGAAGCGGCAGAAGTGTTTGCCGCAGGCGACATCAAGCTTCTTGGCAACGAGGGCCAGACAGTCGGTCCCGAAGACGCACCTATGCAGGTGCACCTGATCCTGCTGAGCCGAGGAATCGCCCTTCTGGAGGGAATCGTTCTGCAAGGGATCCCGGAGGGCCGCTATTTTCTGAGTGCCGCGCCGCTGAATTTGGGCGGAGCAGACGGTGCCCCCTGCCGTGCTTATCTGATTGACTGGGAGGAATCAAAATGACCCTGAAGGAAATGATCTTTAAGCGCAAGTCCTGCCGCAGTTTTACAAATATTCCCGTGGATGCGGCAACCATCGAAATCATCAAAGCCTTCCCCATGAAGCCCCTATACCCTGACATCAAAGTCCATTGGGACATCGTTCCCCGGAATCAGGTCAAGTGCATCTGCCCCTGGACCACACCTCAGCTGATCACCATCTACTCCGAAGAAGTCGAAGGTTACTTAGAAAACATCGGCTTCCTGTTCCAGCAGATGGACCTTTACTTGCAGACCCTGGGTTTGGGTGTCTGCTGGTTGGGTATGGGCCGGATGAATCCCAAGACGACTACCGATGTGGAGGGTATGAAGTTCGTCATTATGTTGGCCTTCGGTCATCCTAAGGGCGACCAACTTCGCCATGACTTGAAGGGCTTCAAGCGTAAGCCTATGGACCAAATCACAGATAAGTCCGACCCCAGACTGGAACCTGCCCGACTGGCACCCTCCGCAGTCAATAGCCAACCTTGGTATTTCACCCATGAAGACGATACCATCCATGTGCACTGTTCCAAGAAGGGTTCCCGGCTGGATATCGGCATCGCGCTGGCGCACCTGTATGCAGCCAACGAAGAAAGTTTCCGGTTCTTCCATGCAGGTCATGTCAGCGATTTGCCGGGATATACCTATATGGGCAGCGTGACTCTATGACCGGAGCGGAATTAGCCGCCCATCTGACAGATACTTACAGTACCACCGGTGAGCAGCTCTTTGCCAAGTATCCCAGTTTTCTGATATTCCGACACAATGGGAGCCGGAAGTAGTTTGCGGTCATTATGGACATTCCCGGAAAGAATCTGGCTCTGCCCGGCGTGGGGACATCAGCGTCGTGAATCTTAAATACGATACCTTGGGTATGTTCTCCGGCTGGCACATGAACAACTAAGTGTGGCACTGGATGGGACTGTGGACGGTGAGAAGATCAAGTTTCCGGTTGATAGGAGTTATGCATTAACCAAATAGCAAGAGCGGAAGTGTGTATACTTCCGCTCTTGTTCTTTGCGTTAGTTGGTTTATGTTGCTAGCAACAAACAGAAGGTAGGATCAACTCAACTGCTGCACCCATAGCCACATGGCTGACAGCTCCGGTCAGGGCAATGACAGTCTTGTGCTGGGACTTCCGTTCTTCAGCAGCGGCAAGGTTCTCCTTCTTTGGCTTGGTAGGCATAAAGAACTTTAGTTCCATGAACAGGTTGCGCATAATGGCAAAATAACCGATCCCGTTCTCAGAAACCATGCTGAAGAGGCATCCTAAGTAGCTGCCCACCACGGCACCGGCAATGGCCACCACTGCCATAGGCATACCCTTCCAGCAAATAACCATGGCAGAGGGCACATTTGCGTTCAGAGACAGGGGCACTGTATCCTAGCCGCTCCGGCCGCAGATCCCTAGCAGCGTTCATCCAGTTTGTTATCCCATTTTGGATTCCAACGAGGGGATCATTTTCTGCTCAGGCGTTCCTTTGCCTCTTCGGTGGTTTCTCCCTCCCGGGCCAGAAATTTCTGAACGAACTTATCCTCAATTTTCTTGTAACCGGAAACAAAGCTGTTCTCTACCTTTTTATAGCCGCCTACCACACCGTCTTCGATCTTTTCATAGGTCTCCACAACGCCCTGTTCAATGGCCTTGTAGGCTTCTACTGGATCGATATCCTCCATGTAGCCGCCCTCACGAACCTGCTCATTGGTCATCAGGGTATGGCTCTCGTTGACACCATTTCCATCGATGAGGCCTTCCGCGATCATCCACTGGACTTCATCGTGGATGGTCTCTTCATAGGAACGGGTGGTGTAGCCCAGCTCATTCTCTGCTTTGGAATAGTCAAATTCGTTATTTCTTGCCAGATTGTAAACGGAGAAGGTGGTCATGAGAGGCATCTTACCGGTCTTTTCTGCCTGCTTTTCCAGTCCTGCTGCGATCTTGTCTGCCAGATCCAGGGGCAGGTAGAACTTGATCTGCTTAGCGTTGCACTCCTCGTGAAGCATATCGCACATTTCCTTCAGGGTCACAGTCTTGTTTGCCAGAATGTAGCATTCACCGATGCGGCCCTTGTCGATGGCGGCAATGGTACCGGCAGCCAGATCACGAACGTCGCAGAGGTTGAAGCTGCCCTGCATACCCATGGGCATCTCGCCCTTGATGATCTGAAGCAGGGTGCCGGTGGTCTCACCAATGGCATGGTCGTTGGGGCCCAGAATGCCGGAGGGATGGACAACGCAGGCCTTCAGGCCCATGACCTGAACGGCATCCAGAACCATCTGGGTGGCAGTAGCTTTACTCTGAGAGTATGCGCCTACCACCTTCTTGGGATCGCAGGGGGTGAACTTGCTGACTTCCCGGATCTTTACACCGTGGGGTTCCTCGGGAATGGCACCGGTGGAGGAGACGTAGACCATCTTCTCACACTCGGGATGGTTCAGAACTTTGGTGATGATGTTGCGGGTGCCGCCCACATTGACCGCCATCAGCTTTTCGGAATAGTTGGGGTTCACGGTGACCATGGAAGCGCAGTGGATAATGACGGAGGTGCAGCCCTCAGGCACGGTGAAGAAGGGCTCCAAA
>JAFSCK010000140.1 GCA_017436785.1 Oscillospiraceae bacterium
CCGAAAGATCGTCCGCACAGCAAAGGAACTGCTGCAAGGCATGATCCGAGAGAAAGCAATGCCGCCCAAGCCGGTGCTGAATATGGACATAGCGGAGTTCCGCAAAATGCAGAAGCTGATGATCAAGGTACAGGACAAGGCGAAGCACATCCGGCAGATGCAGGATACTGAACTACCCAAGCTGAAAGCGCAGCTTGCCGATGTAAAGGGCATATTCAAAGGCAAGGAGCGTAAAGCACTGGAACAGGAAATTCAGAAACTGGAACAGACCATCCGGGAAGAACTGGATAAACTCCCCACCATTTTGGAAGAGGACGGCTACCCCGATGTGCAGGCATTCACAGCTACCTATCGAAAGGCAGAAAAGGTTGTCAGCCAGTATAACCGTGACCTTGCCGAGTGGGAACGGACGGTGCAGGAAAAGCAGCGACCCACAGAAAAGCCGCCGGAGAAGCAAAGTGTCCGGGATCAGCTTCGCAGGCTTCAAGAGGAAGGCCGGAAGAAACCCAGGAACAGAAGCTGGGACTACGAACGGTAACTTTGACAACAAAAAAGCACACCGCTCAGCGGAAGAAATTCCGCTGGCGGTGCTTACATAGTAAAAATAGCTCAAGACCCGAGAAAAACGCAATAAATCCGCTGGGAGCAAGCCAAATGATGCGGACATCATTCGCGGCAATCCCATCGGAAAATTACCCCATTTTCCCGGTTCAAGAACTGAGAAAAATTCACGAAAAAAGGAGGATTTTCCATGAGAACAGGACTTACCAAGAAACAGAAAGTTACTGAGATATATTACAATGCAAAAGACCCCACCGCCGAGGTCTACACCCACGATACCAAGCTAAAGAAGCGGCTGCTGGCCTATGCTGCCAAATTTCCGGAACTGTGCCAGCAGACCGATGATGACAAGCAAGGCGGCCTGCGGTTCGAGATCGATAAAAGCAGAATCAGCATCCGGTTAACTGCGCCGTATAGCGAGGATCGCAGGAAAGCGGCAAGTGATCGAGCGAAGAAGCAACTATAACAGCTATTATCGTTAAAATATATGGAGAAAGATTTATTTGGAGAATGCCCCTATGTTACGGCGCAAAAGGTTCTGACCGGGAAATGGTCTATGTACATTTTGTATCTGCTGACAGATGGCCCAATCCGGTTTAACGAACTACAGAGAAAAATGCCGGAAGGAATGACACACACCACATTGTCACGTCAATTGAAAACGCTGGAAAACGATGGGTTGATTCTCCGTAAAGAGTATCCGCAGGTTCCTCCAAAAGTGGAATATGAACTAAGCGAAATCGGTGAAAAGTTCCGCAGTGTGCTGGCGGAATTGGAAATATGGGGAAATCATTATATTGATTACCTCAATTCCAAATAAGAATCTTTTTCAGTGAAAGCATAACGCCCCCGGTTCAGAGCCTGAATCGGGGGCGTTGCTTCTCAATATCGTTATTTTCGTTACCGGTAAATGATATCAGCGTGCGGAAACGTACTTGTGCAGAGTCTTGCGGACTGCGCCGGGACCGGCGTACAGCTCAGCAACCATGCCCTCGATCTTCTCACCCAGGCCCAGTGCGTAAACGTCAACACCGAACACATCGGTACGGGAATACAGAGCCTTCAGGCAGGAGAAGTCCTGCTCGCCTTCCTTGACTTCCAGACCTGCCACGATGGGCTGCAGCTCAGCGAGCAGAGGATCGGGAGAGGGAGCGAATTCGTTGCCATTGTCGTCGATGCCGCGCAGGTAACGGGCGTAGCCAGCCAGCACCAGGGGGATCAGGACCAGGTTGTCCTTGTCCAGACCGCGCTCGTCGTACTTCTTCAGGGTCTCACCGAAGCGGATAGCCAGCTTCTGGGAGGTATCCATGGCGATACGCTGGGGAGCGTCGGGCATGAAGGGGTTGGGCAGGCGGCGGTTCAGAACAGCGCCGATGAACTCATAGGGGTTCAGAACGCCGGGATCGGTAACAACGGGCATAGCCTCAATGTAGCCAATCTTCTGGATAAAGCCGCGCAGATCCTCATCCTTCATTTCTGCGGAGATCAGATCGTAACCCAGCATGCAGCCGTAGATGGACATAGCGGTGTGCAGGGGGTTCAGGCAGGTGGTGACCTTCATGGTCTCGACCTTGTCAACGGTCTCACGCTCGGTGTACAGAACGCCGCCCAGATCCAGAGGAGGACGACCGTTGGTGTAGTGGTCCTCGATGACCAGATACTGGGTCTCCTCAGCGTTGACGAAGGGAGCGGTGAAGCTGTGGCGCTCGGTCTCGATGGTGTAGTTGTCCTCGAAGCCGTCGTCAGCCAGCATCTTCTGGACCAGAGTGTGGGGACGGGGAGTGATCTTGTCGATCATAGCCCAGGGGAAGGTGACCTTGGTCTCATCCTGAACGTATGCAGCGAACTCAGCGGGAACCAGGCCGTCTGCAACCCACTTGTTGACATAGGTCATGACACCGGCCTTGACCTTATCGCCGTTGTGAGAGCAGTTGTCCATGGACTGAACGGTCAGAGGCAGCTGACCAGCCAGGTAACGCTCGTACAGCAGCACAGCGACCTTACCCATAGCCAGGACAGGCTTCATGCCCCGCTCCAGATCGTGAGGAGCAACGCCGTAGCCCTTCTCGGTGATGGTGAAGGAGATCATCTGCAGAGAAGGCTTGCGGAAGATCTCAACCAGACGTGCCCAGTGCTCTTCAAACTGATAGTCAGCCTTCAGGCTCTCAACAACAGAGCCGATGACCTTCTTCTCGATGTCGCCGGTGGACTTCAGGGAGACCAGCAGGGACAGGTTCTCATAGGGAGCGTATGCCTTGTCGATGATCTCGTAGTCGAAGGTCTCGGCCACGACGATACCACGGTCATACTTACCGCTGTTCAGAACATCGTTCAGAACGGCAGCGGTGAAAGCACGGAAGATGTTGCCAGCGCCGAAGTGGACCCAGGTGGGCTCTTCATAGGTCTTGGCCTTGACAGCCTTCAGATCATACTTGGGCAGCTCATAGCCCTTCGCTTCCCATTCCTGGGGGTTGAAGGAATCGCTCAGAATGTCGGTAAGCTTCATGTTTGTATCTCTCCTTAAAAATAATTGTCGATATTTTTACTCCGCAATCAGGTTATCCTGTTTACGAAGAATTTTGCATTACACACGGGTATCCCACATACCACAGAAGGAATCAATGGGATCGGTTCCCTTAAAGGCTTCGGGGCCTGTTATCAGAGCATCCACCAGGGCATCCATGGTTTCGTCACGGGAATCGTAGGTATTGATATAGGTTCGGAGCATAGGAGCATCTGCCAGCATAGTGGGCAGGTTTACAGAGATGCCAATGACGGGCTGTTCATGGACGTACCAGGGGATCTCTCCGCCGCCCTTGGAAATGCCGAAGGCAGGATGACCATTGGCAACATTGAACAGGGAAATCACCAGATCCTGTGTGGAAGTAAAGTCTGCAATGGCGTTTTTGCCTGCAAAGTACATATTGGCAGAGACTTTTTCTCCGGCTGCCAACTGCTTCTGCATTTTTGCCAAGGGGCTTTCGTAAATAAAGGCATCAAATCCCTTTGCGATCAGTCGCTCACACAGCTTTTCCTCGGGACTCTTTCCTCCACCGGCACCCAGCACCTTCATCAGTGCAGCCATAGGTCCATCCAAACCCTTGATGGGTACAATCATGATCCGTTTGGCCTTTTCAGGATTCAGGGGCAGAACGCCTTCGTCCAGATACTTCACCAGTGTTACAGAATCTCTGGAAATTTGGGTAGAGTAGGACTTGAACTCCGGATTGTTCAGCGCAGCAGCCAGTTCTTCCTCTGTTCCACACAGTTGCTCAACGTTTTTCTTGTGCATACCCTTGGAAGCCTTCAGACCCAGGATTCTGGTCAGGGCTTCCACCATACGTTCCTCGTTGATGATCCCGGTCTTGTAGGCATTCAGCATGGTGGCGAAGTCCTCAGCAGGATCATTAAAGAACAGGAACATATCGCAGCCGGCATTGATGGCAGCAGGCAGCATATCGGCGCGCTTCATCTTGTTTGTCATGCCAACCATGTGGGAAGCATCGGTGACCACCATGCCATTGAATCCCAGCTTATCGCGCAGCAGGCCGGTCATAATCTCAGGGCAAAGGGTTGCAGGCAGCATCTCGGCATCGGTGATACCGGGCTTGACTTCCCGCATGTATTCGGGCATCAGAATATGACCGCCCATGACTGCTTCCATGCCACCGTCGATCAGAGTTTTATACACATGACCGTAGGTCTCCATCCATTTTTCTTCCCCAAAGCTGTTGACATTGTTGGACAGATGGGCATCCCGGTAATCCTGACCGTTGCCGGGGAAATGCTTGGCGCAGCAGAATACGCCATCTGTTTCATGAAGGCCATCCATGTAAGCCTTGGACATGGCAGCCACCTTTTCGTGGTCATTGCCGAAGGTACGCATGATTACTTCTTCACAGGCCCAGTTATAAGTAATGTCTACTACAGGCGCAAAAGCCATATTGCAGCCAGTGGCCTTGATCTGCGCACCGGAGACCCTGCCCATTGCCCGGGCATATTCGGTTTTTCCAGTAGCACCCACCTTAATACCTGCGCCAACATAAGTGCCCTCACGGCAGATCAGGTCGCCGCCCTTTTCGGGATTGCAGGCAATAAACACAGGAACTTTCGCGTACTTTTGAAGCGTTCTATTTTGCTCCAGCACCTTCTGGCCAGGCAGGCTGTTATAACGGCAGCCGCCGAGATGGTAGGTTTCCATCAGCTCCTTTAGATATGTTTCGTCCTGAGAAGCGGTAAGCTGCCAGAATAACTGCCCTACCTTTTCTTCGGGGGTCATGGAAGCAATGGTGCTTTCCACCCATGCGATATCCGCATCACATAGGAAATAGGGTTTTGCGTGAAGGTCTACCATAGTAATCAATTCCTTTCGCTCTGTAAAAATTAAGAGGATACTCCTCTGTTAATGATAAAATGTTTTCCGAAAAACAGGCGATTGGCATTGATCGCTACGCACAAGAGCTGCAAACGCTTTTGCCCTCTTACGTTTCTTCTGCCAGCAGATATACGCCTCTTTCCGGATGGGTCACAATGCCTTCCTTTGTGAACTTACTGAGTACCCGCTGTAATTGGGAGCGGCTGTGGTGCAGCAGGTTTGCGGTTTCACTGACATTGGTGATCTTGTGATCCGGGCAGCCGCTTTGTAAGTACATGAGCAGCAATTCTTCCAGGGGATATTTCAGCAAATAGGGAACCATTTCCCGCACCTTTTCTGTGAGCTGCCCGATCAGAAAATGCAGAAAACGGTTATCTTCTTTCAATTGGTTTCCAACAGGCGGCAGGAACAGTTCCACAGTCAGCACCGGCTCCACGACCTTCTGGAAGAAAATATCCTCGCTTTGGGAACAAAGGGCAAGCACGCTGAAAACCTGAAAGCCCTCATAGAGAATGTTATCCGCTGTTTCCTGACTCGTTAACGCCAGACTGGATTTGCAGGAGCCTTCCACCATAAAAATCAAATATTGATTCAGAGGATGGCACATACCAATGATTTCGCCGGGGGCATACTGGAACAATTGAAAGGGCAGATCCGGTGTATCAAACCAGGCATCAATATGATATTTTTTGATGCAGTAATTCCGCAATACGGTGTCATGTACTTCTTTCATGGTATTTCACTCCAATCTTATCTTATCACATACGCTTGATTTGCATTGTAGCATATGCTACATCAAAAGCCAATGCAATGTGCTATGATACTCAGAAAAAATACCAGGAGGCAATTATGTCAAAAGAAAGTGATTCCCTAACGCGAAAGCACCGGATCGGTTATGCCATGGGTGACTTCGGCGGCTGCATGACCTTTGGCCTGATGACCGCCTTTATGACCCGGTACTATGTAAATGTGGCATTGATCGATACGGCTGTGATTGCTGTGATGACGCTGATCTGGAAAATATTCGATGCGGTGAGCAATCCGGTGGTGGGTGTGCTGCTGGACAAAGCCTTTGCCAGAAGCGATGGAAAACACGGAAAGTTCCGACCCTGGATTCTTCGGATCTCGCCGTTGCTGGCAGTCAGCGCCATCCTTGTGTTTACTGCTCCGGGCTGGGTCACCGGCGCTTCCCGGCTGGTGGTGGCTTTCGTTACCTACCTGTGCTATGAACTGATTTATGCTGTCCACAGCATCTGTCAGGGCGGATTACTGCCTGCCATGGCAAAAAACGAAACCGAGCGGGCGGAGTTGTCCTCTGCCCGGGGCATCGGCGGCGTTCTGGGCGGTATTGTTCCGCTGGCCGTGTTCCCGGTGATCCTCTCCCAGTTTGGGGATGACCAGCAGATGGGCTATGCCGTGGGTGTGACCATTTGCGCCATTATCGGCTTTTTCCTTTGTCTGGGATATTATTTCTTCACAGAAGAACGGAATCTGTCTTACCAAAGCCAGCAGGCTGCGCCCATCCGGGTGACGGATATTCTGGAGGTTCTGCAGAAAAACCGGGCGATTGTTGCTCTTTGCCTGCATGGTCTGCTCCAGGGCGTGCTGATGAGTGTCAGCGGTTCCCTGGGCACCTATATGTATTCCGATGTGCTGGGAAGTCTGTCGCTGATGAGTGTCGGCTCCCTGCTGGGTATGCTGGTCAGCCTGGTGCTGATGTCTGAGTGCCCCATGCTGTCCCGGAAGTTTGGCATGCGGATGGTGCTTTTGGGCAGCCTGCTGCTGGGAGCCGGGCTGTATGTGGTGCTGTTTGCCCTGCACATGATCTTTGATGTCCATGTGTGGGTCCACATTATCATCAACGGTCTGGCCTTTGGCATTGCCAGCCTAAGCAATATGATGCAATGGGGTATGCTTTCTGAAGCCATCGAGTATAACGAATACCTCACAGGAAAGCGCACAGAGGGTTCCATCAACGGCACCTTCAATATGCTCCGCCGTCTGGGGCAGGGGCTTGGCGCTTCCTTCTGCGTTGCCATGTTGGGCGTGATCGGTTACAACACGGGTGCTGTGGTGCAATCCTACGGCACGATTACGGGTATCAAAGCACTGTGCCTGCTGCTCCCGGCCGTCAGTACATTGGGCAGTTGGTTTGCGTTCCGGTTTATCTGGGATATCACCCCGGAAGTCCGAAAAAAGATGGCGCATAGCAAAGCAATGCAAAAATGATTCCTCAGGCAGTGATTCGCTGCTGGGTACCTCCTAAAATCAGCCCAGAATTGCCATTACAGACCGGACCGCTGCAACATAAGAAAAGGCACAGAATGGAGAATGGAGTCTCTTATTCTGTGCCTTTTTTCTATTGGATAGCACTGCTCAGAATATGTAGGACCTTAATTTTGCAGCAATGCTGCGCGTTGGTTTTCCAAGCGGATTCGTTCCTGCTTCATTTGATTGATCGTGACCTTTCGATCTGCAAAGTCAGAAAATGCGGTAACTGCTTCTTCATCCTTCTCGAATGTCGGTCTGCTTGTGTATTTGCGATGGATCAGGAAGGACTTTGTAAGGCCATCCTTTGAGAAAGAAACCGTGATCATGTCCTCCTGCTGACCTGTGATGACACCTTCTCCGAAAGCCGGATGCTGCACCCTCTGGGAAACATAGGTGTTTTGCAGAAACGGCTCCTGTTCTTTGTTCAGTTCTGCAATCTTTGCATCCAGATCCTCAATTATCTGTGTAAGCTGCGCGGCCAGCTTCTCTTTTTCCTCTTTCGATTTGACCGGATTTGCTCGTTTAGATGTTGCCATGGAAACCGTCCTTTCTCTTCTTTTTCAGTTATCATTTCCCTGAACTTTCCTGTGCTTATGGATTTTTTTACACTCTGGCAGCCAGAAAAAACAGGGAGTATTTCACACTATACTTCATTTGTTTCCTGCATTCGTTTCCAGTAAGGAAGGAATAATATCAATGCCGTTATCATTGCAAGAAAATCCGCAATCGGTGTTGCCCAAGGCAGACCATATGCCCCCGCGATTTTATTCATAAGGAACATAAACGGGATGTCCAAACCACCTTTCCGCAGCATAGACAGGAACATCGGTTTTACCGTCTGCCCCGTTGCCTGGAAGATCGAAATAATCATCAGCGTTACCGCAATGGCGGGGCAAGTGATGCAGATGATTCTCAGGAAATGCTGACCGTAGGCTACGGTAGCGGGATCATCAATAAAGAATCTTACAATCGGAACGGCGCATACAAACAGCAGAATTGCGCCAACTGTTTCCACGACAATGCTGTAAAGGAATGCGGTTTTGATTCCCGACCGCATACGGGAATGATTCTTTGCCGCGTAGTTATAGCCGATTAACGGAAGGACACCCTGGGTCATACCGTTTGCCACAGAAAAAGCGATCATATCAATTTTCTTTGCAATTCCCATTCCCGCAATGGCCTGATTGGAGTAAGCAGCAACCATTTTATTCATCAAGGCATTGGAGAAAATACTCATCAATGTCATAATGCAGCTGGGAACGCCGACAAGCATAATCTCCTTGGGAATACCGTGTCTAACAGAATAATTCTTGAAGGAAAACTTGATAACAGTTTTCTCCCTGTTTTTATGAAGCAGCAGGACAAAATAGCCGGTTGCCACAACATTGGAGAGCATAGTCGCCACTGCGGCACCGATCAGTCCCAATTTGAATACGAACATAAAGAGCGGATCCAGGAAGATATTCAAAATGCCGCCAAGCGCCACGCCAATACTGGCCTCTTTGGAATAACCCTCCGCTCTTACCAAATGGGCCAGACACGCGTTCATGACCGTCGGCACACTGCCAATACAAATCGTCCAAAACACATAGTTGGTGCAGTAGTCATAGGTATTGGCATCCGCACCGAGAATTGGAAAGATCACAGGACGCAGAAAATAAATCAGCAAGCCGTAGGTAAGCGCAACAGCAGCCGATGTCCAGATGCTAAAAGTTGCACATCTTTTGGCTTTCTCCCTGTCTCCGGCACCAAGGCTGCGGGAAATCGAGCTGGAGCCACCGATACCAAAAAGGTTCGCAATTGCTGTCAGCATAATAAATGGCGGCATAATCAGTGTCGCGGCAGCGACCTGATTGGGGTCATTCATTTGGCCGATGAAATAGGTATCAGCCATATTGTAAATAACGGTTATGATCTGACTGATAACGGTGGGAATCACCAAAGTTACAACAGCTTTGGTAATTGGCATCCGCTCAAAAAGTTCGGTATTGTCTGCTTTCATTGTGATGTTCCTATATTTTCTCAACTGTGATACATGCAATTTCATGCTGCAGCTTTGCAATATCAACAAATCTCAAAGCCTTTCGAAATTGAAGTGTTAAAAAACTGGGCAGCCGTTTCGATACACATAGCATCAAAACCGGTGCCCAGTTATGGTTGCGGAGGGAGGACTCGAACCTCCGGCCTCCGGGTTATGAGCCCGACGAGCTTCCAACTGCTCTACTCCGCGATATCTGGTTGATTACCTAATCATGTTAGTATTTTACCACCTATTATTCAGCCTGTCAACCCCTTTTTGCGGGCTTGACAAGATAATGGTTTATCTGTATAATAACTAACTATATTAGCTAAATGGAAAAATGACATACATTAGGGACACGGAGAAACGACTGGGCAATCTGCCTGGTCTTACCGCAATTCAGATGCCTAATAATATTAGCTATCGTAATATCATTGCAAAGGAGCGATTTTACTTTATGGAAACGAATTGGAAGCAAATGCTGCAAAACAGTATTCGGGATGTAGAGGAGCTGCGGAATGTGGGCTGCATCGTCCGTAATCAGACTGGCTTACTAAAGGGTGTGAATGACCATGGGGATACTCTGGCAAGTCTGATGAACGGACTGATCGCCAACGGTGTGATCCCGTATTACATTTTCCAGTGCCGTCCGGTGCAGGGCGTCAAGAATCAGTTCCAAGTGCCTTTGATTCGAGGCATCGATATCGTGGAAAATGCCAGGAAGCAAATGAATGGGCATGCCAAGAGCGTCCGCTTTGCCATGTCTTATCCAACCGGAAAAATCGAAATTCTTGGTAAGGCAGATACGAATAAGATGGTGTTCAAGTATCATCAGGCAAAATACGAAAAAGATCATGGTCGGATCTTTGTTCAGACAGTGGGAGAAAACCAGTGCTGGCTGGAGGAAACGAAAGGAGATTGTGCCTATGGAACTGCTGCGAATCAATGAATATACCGCAAAGAAGGAAGCAATCTGCCAGAAAAACGACAGGATCGATCCGGAACTGTATGAAACCTATGGTGTTAAGCGGGGTTTGCGGGACAAGAATGGCAACGGTGTTCTGGCTGGACTGACCAATATTTCCCAAATCACTTCCTCGGAAATGGTAAACGGAAAAAAGGAACCCAGAGAGGGCAAGCTGTGGTACCGGGGACACCGGGTAGAGGACTTGATAAAAGGTCTTGGACGCAACGAGCTGGGCTATGAGAAAATCGCTTACCTGTTGCTAATGGGAGAGCTTCCCGATCCTACCGAGGAAGCACACTTCAAGCATATTCTGGGTGCAGTCCGGATCCTGCCTTCTAATTTTACCAGGGACGTGATCATGAAGGCTCCCAACAAGGATATTATGAACTCCATGACCCGGAGCATCCTGACTCTGGCATCCTACGACGAAAACATGGCTGATACCAGCGTCACCAATTCTTTGCGTCAGTGCATTCAGCTGATCGCAGAGTTCCCGCTGCTGGCGGTTTATGCCTACCATGCCTATAATTATTCCGATAATCAGGGCAGTATGGTGATCCACCGTCCTGATCCCAACTTATCCACGGCTGAGAATTTCCTGATGATGCTGCGTCCGAACAAGCAGTACACCGCAACGGAAGCCAAGGTGTTGGACACTGCCCTGATCCTGCACATGGAGCATGGCGGCGGCAATAATTCTACCTTTACCACCAGAGTGGTCACCTCCTCCGGTTCTGATACCTATTCCACCATCGCGGCAGCCATGTCCTCCCTGAAAGGCCCCAAACACGGCGGTGCCAACATTAAGGTCATGGAGATGATGGAGGATATTCGCGCTCATGTCACTGATTATACCGACAAGGAGGCGATGGAAGCCTATCTGACAAAGATTATCAACAAGGAAGCCTTTGATGGCAAGGGTCTGATTTACGGCATGGGCCATGCCATCTATTCCCTGTCTGATCCCAGAGAACGGGTTTTCAAAAGCTATGTGGAACGTCTGGCAGCAGAAAAGGGTCGCCAGAAGGATATGGAACTGTACCGTAACATAGAAGAACTGGCGCCCAAAGTAATTGCGCAAAACCGGAAGATCTACAAGGGTGTCAGTCCCAATGTGGACTTCTATAGCGGCTTTGTCTATGATATGCTGGGTATTCCCCAGGAGTTGTACACCGCCATGTTTGCCATTGCCCGGATCGTGGGCTGGTCTGCCCACCGGATCGAGGAGCTGATCTGCATGGACAAGATCATCCGTCCGGCATATATGAGCGTCATGGAAGCAAAATGAGCAGTTGACAACAAACATCCCGGAAATTATAATGACAAATGAAGTTAGGAAAAGAGAGGCAACATTATGGATTATACTGCACTGGCTGATGAATTGCTCGATGTCCGGGCGAACTTGCTGCAAGTTCCGGCCAATCAGCGTCTTTCTCAAATGGAAAGAGGCGAGCGGTTTGTTCTGAACTACCTTGCCACCCACGATAAAATCATCCATCCCAAAGAACTGAGTGAAAAAATGTCAGTCAGCACGGCACGGATCGCAAGCCTGCTGAACAATATGGAGTCGAAAAAACTGATCCTGCGTTATACGGATAAAGGCGATAACCGGCAAGTGATCGTAATTCTGACAGACTTAGGGCGAGAAGAAATTTTTCGGATTCGTGCGGAAGTGATCTCGTATATCTGCTCCATGCTGGAAAAACTTGGTCCGGAGGATGCGGAAGCCTATGTCCGTATTCAAAAGAAAATCTGGAATAATTATCTTGCAGAGCGCTAAGAAAACTGTGGCAAACACCACGGTTTTCTTCAGCCCACATAACTAACGCTATTAGCTAAACAGGGAATCATTTATGAATTTATTGTTCTGTATCAATCAGAAAGCATTGGGGGAATTAGCCTGCTGCCTGAAATCTATTCTCCTGCACGGTGGATATGAGCACTACGATGTTTACTTGGTTCACTCATCTTTGGATCATACAACTTATGACGCTCTTTCTACGGACTTTGGCAAAGGCATGACTTTCCACTTTATCGAAATTCCCGGATCCACATTTGCGGACTTTCCCACCACAGACCGGTATCCCCAGGAAATCTATTACCGTCTGATTGCCGCGCAGTTCCTGCCGGATACGCTGGAACGCATACTCTATCTGGATGCGGATATTATCGTGATCAATTCGCTGAGAACGCTGTATGAGACAGATTTTGAAGGGAACTACTGTGCAGGCTGCACCCACACAAAACGCTTCCTGACAAAATTCAACCAATCCCGTCTGAATGCAGATCATGCTTCTGCTTATATTAACACAGGCGTTTTACTGCTCAATCTGCCAGTATGGCGGGAACACGTGCGCTTTCAGGAAATGCAGGAATATGTGCGTGAAAACGAAAAGAAGCTGATCCTGCCGGATCAGGATATCTTGTCTGGCTTGTACGGAGAAAAGGTCAAGCTGATCGATACTATGCGATATAATCTCAGTGACAAAGTTTTGAATCACTATCATGCAAATCCGCTGAACCATAAAATTGGTATGGATTGGATCCGGCAGAATACTACAATCATTCATTACTGCGGCAGTAACAAACCCTAGAAAAGGGATTATACAGGAAAACTTGGTGTTTTTTATCAGGAGCTTGTGCAAGCGGCTCACCGTACACACGGAAGGTAAAACGGTTGTCTGTCAGCTTGTGCAAATCGTCCAGATAGTATTTCTGAAAGATTTCTTTTCTGCCACAGGCAGTAATGATTGCAGCCACACATAAGCGAGGAGGACCACTATGAAAGACGACACCGAATTTCAGATGCAACCCCAGACTTCCGATGATGGTACGGCAATGGAATGGGCAAGAAAAACATCCAAGGAATTTGCGAAGCTGATGTCCTATTACCGCTGTGCAATGCTGGAGATGGAAACAAGATTCAACGTTTTGAACGAAGAGTATTTGTTGGAATACGGCAGATCCCCCATTAATACCGTAAAATCCAGGCTTAAGACACTGTCCAGCCTTCAGGAAAAAGCAAAGAGAAGGAACGTTCCCTTTACCATCGATGCCATTGAAGACAATATCAACGATAATGCTGGCGTTCGGGTAATTTGCGTTTTCCCGGAGGATGTCTATACGATTGCTGACGCTCTTTTACAGCAGGACGATATTATCCTCATCAAAAAGAAAGACTATATTGCCAGCCCTAAGACCAATGGGTATCGCAGTTTGCATCTGATCGTAGCCGTCCCGGTGTTTCTCTCCACGGGCAAACGAATGACAAAGGTGGAAATCCAGATCCGGACGATTGCCATGGACTTTTGGGCCAGCCTGGAGCATCAGCTCCGATACAAGCAAAATACGACTTTCACGGAAGAAATGGCACAAGAGCTATATGAATGTGCGCAGCTTAGTGCGGCACTGGACACCCGGATGGATAATCTGCGAAAAAGTGTGAAGGGAAATCACGAATAATCAGCGTACTTCCAATCAGTATGGCTATAGGTTCCAGTTTGGCACAGCAAGTTGTATGATGAATGTGTAAGAGATTCCGGTGACATAAACATTAGCAACGGCTTCGGTAGAATAGATGTAAATGTTCAGAGAAATTCCATGTTCTACTGCGGAAGGCAGCATTGGAAGAGCAAAAGTCAAGAGATAACATTAATCGAGAACTTTGATATGCTTTCAACAAGACAGCACGACCTTGTTGCGCATGTTGCTCGAATGTATCTGTAAGTTACTCCTCCCCTACATACAACCTTTGTTAGAAAGGGACTTGTGCCCACAGAGCACAAGTCCCTCTTTGCATATTCAGTTACTCTTTCAAAACCTCCAACATTATCCTTGCGCCCAATCGAAAACTGTTTTGGAACAGTAGATTCTCCGCCATGGTTTGATGCTCCCGTACACAGTCTGCATATTTTGTAAATAGCTCTTTCTGCGTATCCGTCATGGTTGCAAGTAACTTATCCTCATTCCGGCTTATTAGCTGAAGCAGCTCTTTGTATTCCTTACTAGAAGAAATATCATATTCAGCAGGTTCGACATTGCCGTACCACAGTTCTTCCAGAATACTCATGCGAAGATCACCTCCGCATTGACGATTTCTTCCGCTGCGTTGCGAATATTGTTCATGGCACCGACCCAGGCCATTTGATCCTGCGCTTTGAGTTGCTCGGTGATACCTTCCTTTTCAGCCAGTTGCTTCACCAGCCGATCAAACATTTCTGTTGCCCGGTTGTCGATCTCTGCAATATGACCGTTCAGCTTTCCGCTGAGAAGCAGAGTAGTATGCAGCACCGGACGATGCTCCTTGATGTACCGCAGATACCTTCTGCCCCACATTCCGATAGGCTGGGTTTCTTCTTCGTCCAGCACCAAACAGGGGATGTAGTAATCGCCCTGCAGTTCATACCAAAGACCATTTTGCTCGTTATAAATGTACTTTTCCATTATGTAATCCTCCAAGATTTTTATATTCGCACATATGTCACAAGTTCCTGATTGCCACACTCTGTTATATCTTTTTATCAGATTTTCCTTCCCTTGTTTTTGCCCTTACGGGGTGTCGTAGACAAGGTAAACACGAGTGAAATCATATAATGGGATAAGGTGAGCAAACTGCGAAAAACCATTGCGCTGCAACGGTTTTGGAGGATTTTGTTAATGCCCTATGGAGGGTAATAACAGCATTAGATTTTTGCAAATTCAAATTGGAATTGTCGAACTACTATCTGCAAATCATTTTTACGCTGAAATATGTCCAATGTAAAAGACCTATTGCTTTACAATACACCTAATACACCATACAATTAGAACAGAACAACAAGCGAAGGAGACGTGTATTATGGACATAGGAAAACAAATACTAAACATTCGAAAGGAACACCAATTGACCCAAGAGGAATTTGGCAGATTATTTCATGTAACCAGACAAACCGTATCAAATTGGGAAAACCGAAAAAGTTTTCCCGACCTACAAATACTTGTAGAAATCAGTAATGAATTTGATGTTTCCTTGGACACATTATTGAAGGGGGATTCCAAAATGATAAAAGAAATGGATAAAGAAAGAGTAATGGGTATGATTAAGCATGAGCAATCCATTACGGATTTTTTCACTGGTGCAGGTACAGGCATAGTGGTATCTTGCTTGTTCTCTCCGAACTCAGCAATCCGTACTGCTGCAATACTTGTAGGGCTAGCGATGATAGGTATTGGCTGGTATAGAAAAGCAATCTACGACAGGAAGGTTATTCAGTTTTTTAACGGACATCAAGATATGTAATCGAATTTTGCATAAAAATCTCAAAAGACGGCACCTGAGTGCCGTCTTTATCCGTTCGTCAAATTCAAGATGGTAATATATAAGCGAGGGTTGGTAATATATAAGCGAGGGTTTAATAGCCTTCGCTTTCCCTATATGATGAAGGGGACCGGTCTAACGGAATTTCAAGTTGGGACGCCACGCCCGTAGCAAAATGTGTTAGCCACCCTTCATCATTCTGCATTCGATTTAGCTAGTTGGGACAGAATGCTGCTCCCGTTTTACGCACCAATCTGAATGAATTTTGAAGCGATGGAACCGATCAATATCATTCACAAAGGAGGATCACTATGATTGCTGTTGGAATCGATGTTTCAAAATCCAAGAGCACAGTCGCCATCCTAGATTCCTATGGAACCGTCTTGGCAACTCCATTCAACATGGCACATACTCAGCCGGAAATGAATGCCCTTGTATCCCGCTTAAAGGCATTCGACGAGCCTGTAACCATCCTGTTGGAGTATACCGGACACTATCATTACCCTGTCCTAAAGAAGCTCCAGGATGAAGGCTTACCGGTATGCGTTGTCAATCCATACCAGATGAAGAAGTACGGTGATGTGGAGATCCATAAGGCCAAAACAGACAAGAAGGATGCCCTTCGCATCGCAACCTATGCTCTGGAGAGATCCTACAGACTTGTTCCCTACAGCGCGATGGAGCAGAAATACGAAGACCTCAAATTTCTCTCCAGACAGTATCAACAAAGGATTGGTTTGGTCTCAAGATTCAAGGTTCAGCTTATTAATCTTCTTGACCAAACAATGCCTGGAATCACCAAAATACTTACTTTGAGAAGCAGAGAACCGGAAAAATGTGCTTTATTGCTCTTTATTAAGCGATATAAGTCCTTTGATGAAATCCAGCGCATTGGAAAAACGAGATTTCTCTCTACTTACGCAACACTCATGAAAAAGACACCAGATAAATATGCTCCCAAGAAAGGCTTGGAAATTTACGAATTGGCCCGTGACAGTATCACTACCCGGGGAGAAGATCCTTACATCTGGGCTGCACAGGATCAGTGTGTAGATCTGCTGGCTGCTGCTCAGAATGCTGCAGATGAAATCATTACGCAGATGCAGAACATTGCAGAAACCATTCCAGAATACAAGGTGCTGCGTGCTATGAACGGTGTTGGTGACCGGCTAGGTCCCGTTATTCTGGCTGAGATTGGAGATATACGGCGCTTCCATAGTGCCAAGGCCCTGAATTCCTTTGCGGGTAACGATGCGCCGCCATACCAGTCTGGACAGTTTGAGAGCAGAAACCGCCATATCTCCAAACGTGGCAGCTCTGCTCTCCGGAAAGCTTGTTTTGAGGTCATGCAGGCCCTTAAACTGACAAAACCTCAGGACGACCCTGTATACCAATTCATTTTGAAAAAGGAACAGGAAGGCAAGCCCTACAACGTGGCCAAGATGGCCGGTGTAAACAAGTTCCTCCGAATCTACTACGCAAGAGCGATGGAACTCTACCGGTAGATCTCTTTCATTATACACGAATTTTTAAAGCCCGCAATCTGGTGGGTTAACTTTTTGCGCCCTTTTTTTACAAACAACAGCGTAAAATTTAGGCTTGACAAACATTAGCTAGATTTGTCGGGAATATTATAGCATAAACAGCAGGAAAGCAAAAGACGAACACAGTTACAAATATCGCCAGTTGGGTTGAACCTTCAGATACGTCACGTTGCCAGTCCACGAGATCGTGCTGTTCCCGGGCGGCAAAGTTGGGAAGTCACCGCTCATGCAGCTGTTCATGGGTGTCATACCGGAGTATGCTTCCTGGAGCATAGAATCAATCGTGATCTCACCGTTCACATCAGAAAGCTCCACAATGGTCATGTCAACGAACAGAGTAATCTCTCCGTTTCCGGTCACAGTGATGATTGGCTCGGAGGGCACATTCCCAGGGTTCTGCATGGTGACATATCCGCTGGTACTGCCGCTGGCAGGCTGGATGTTCTTGGGTGCTACATCTGCCTCATACCAGAAGGGCTTGCAGCGGAAGTTGACAGCGAAGGTTCTATGAGGATTGCCGCGGAGGATCTTCTCAAACGGAATCTGGTTGATGATCCGGGCATAATAAAAGCCGCCGTCGCGGTTGGCGAAGGTGACCGTACCGGAGCCGCGCAGCCACCCGGCGATCTCAGGTATCCTTTCGGGATCAGAGATCACGCAGGTGACCGTCAGCACCATGTCCTCATATACATAGTCCCCTTCGAGAGTGGTCAACGAACCGCTTCGTCCGGGGATGTTGGTGAACGTGACTCGCTCTTGCGGAATGGTGGGCGGAGGCTGTTCGGTCACGTAGATTCCATAGTCGGTGCATTTCACACCGTTCCATTCAAACCAGTCGTTCATGCCATTCTCAGCCCCTTTCCGCGCTGCTGTCGTCTGGTCAGCGTTGCGATCTCCACAGCCAGAGAGCGGATATCCTGTTCATCCCGGATGACCATCTGTGCCACCTGGATTGTGGAAGTAACATTGTTATTGTAGGTTCGCCGGTTATCGCTGGTGGAATAGGCAATGGCGCTGTTCTTTGCTTCGTCTGTCAGATAGCGGGATGCGTTGCGAATAACCCGTGCCTGTTCCTTTGCTTCTTTCAATACACCGACGCCAAATCCGCGCATCGTCTGAACGCCGACTTCATCTTCAAAGACCTCGGAAGGGCTGTGGATTTTGAGTTCGGATTTCGCAGCATTGACAGCTGCACGGGCAGCAGAACGCATAGCAGAGATGACCCCGGAGCGTCCGGCATTGATACCGGCCTTCAGACCTGCCATTGCATTCACGCCTGCAGAGCGAAGCGTCGTGCTTGTCAGACTAGAATTTACGGAAGATCGTACATTGGACGCAACCGTCATGCCTGTTCCGGCCATACTGTATGAAGTCATTGCTTGCGCAAGTCCCGTTACAGCGGCAGGTCCGATGGGTGTCAGAGTCGTAGAGGTCAGCGCGGCATTGAGCGCAGCATCAACAGCGGTTGCCACAGAACTGGCGTCTGTCGCAAAGTCGTATCCGCTCATACCTACGCCGACGCCTGCAGATATATTTTCACCCACAGGTTTCACGCGAGTACTGGGAGACTGAATACCAAACGCCATATTCAGTGCAGCTTCCAGGTTGGATGCAACCGTCTCGGCATCCGTTTCCCAGCCGCCTTGCGTCATACCGGCAGCGACACCTTCAAGGATGTGAGTACCTGTTTCGGTGGTATCGAGGCCCTGAAGAAAAGTGAGGATATCCTGAAGATTCTGAACATCCTGCGCAGATACTTCCTTGCCCTGCTGGATGGCAGATACCACTTCGCCCACATAGGCTGACAGTTCTGCTACCGTCTCTGCGGAGAAGTCGTTTTTCATGCTCTGATCGAGCACGCCGTGATCGACGCTTTCACCGCGCAGAGCTGCCCAGAACTTCTGCCAGCCGTTGTAGTCCAGTGTTTTGGTGTAGGAGTTGATGCGGCTGACAGCGGAGCCAATCAGATCCATGGTGGTCGCGGGCATTACGCCTGCCCACATACCGGCAGCAGTCACACCCAGTTGGTCAACTTCATCCACCAGCGGAGAGATGGCATCAATCGCTTCCTGCGTTCCCGTCACTTCGGGAGCGATCAGCACATGAAGCGTACCGTCTTCGCCGAGAATCGCAACCTTATCTGCTGTCAGTAGTTCGGAAGGAACAGCTTCCACGGGAATCTGTACGCCGTTCTGCCAGAACTGCGTCTGCGGGTCGTTCAGCGAATCTGCAGGGTTTTCGTAAACTTCACCCAGCTTGACGATACCCTGAACCTCTACGGGGTTGGCAGCGATAAAGCGTCTGTAGGCCAGAAGATCATATCCGTAGATACCGACAGACATGGTCAGATTGGGCTTGACAGCATTTGTATCGTCGTATTTCGAGATATATGCCGTGAAATTCTGGAGCAGCTGGGACTTGTCGCAGCCTGTAGCCTCGGCAAAGGCGCTGACGATGGCCTCGATCTGATCAGGCGACAACGCAGACACATCCACGTTCTCCGCTTCAAGATACTTTGCGACCATGGCCGTCACATTGTCGGGCGTCAGCTGTGTGGTCAACGCACCGCCAGTAACCTCCTCATAGGCCATGACAAAGGCTGTCACGTCTTCGGGCTTGAGCTTGGAAGTGTCGATGCCCTGCTTCTCCAGATACTGATAGACATAGGCAACGATCTCGTCAGGCTTGAGCGTGGAAATGTCCGCGCCTGTTGCCAGTTCTTCATAGGCACTGACCATGGCAGTGATGTTCGTGGGATTCAGGCTGGTGACAGATGCGCCTGTTGTAGCTTCCGCATAAGCATTGACATAGCCGATCAGACCTTCTGGGGTCAGTTCTGCGGTGGAGGCGCCTTCCGGGATTTCCGTGTACTTGGCAATGAAAGCGTCAACCGTGGGCTGGAGCTTCTCCGCATCTTCCGCTTCCTGATAGCCGGATACAATAGCATCCGTGGTAATTGCACCCGGATTGGCAGCAAATTCGTCCCACCTGCTTTGCGCGCCCGTCATGTCAAGATCCGTCGCAATGGTGAGCAGTTCCTCCGGGAGCGCCTCGCCGAACATGGCAGTAAGACCGGGAAGTTCGATCTCCCTGTTGTTGAGGAATGCTTGAATAGAAGCGATCTGCTCCAGCGCCGTGGAGAAGTCGATCTCCGGAAAAAGCGCCTGCACTTCATCTTCCGACATACCGCTGTCCAGCAAAGACTGGATCTGCGTCAGCATGGCAATGTACTCGGTGATCGCGCCTTCGTCCATGCCGGCAGTCAGTTCATTGAGATCTTCCAGCAGCTGGGGCTTCTCGGTTTCGTTTGCCGCGCTGTATTCGCGTAGTTTTTGAGTCAGCAGATCGACATCCGTCGCAGCCTGCTGGATATCTTCCTGTTCCCATACCGGCATTACGATGTCAGCAAGCAGCGCAGCATATTCAAGAGCGGCATTTCGGCGATCCTCGTTGTATTTTGCATTGAGCTCATCCAGTGCTGCCTGACGCTCCGTGGAATCCTCGATCAGTTGAATGAGCGCATATTCCTTATCATACTGCTCGTCGATTTCTGCATTTACAGCGGCGAGCCCTTCGGCAGCGGCCACCATTGCGTTTTCATATACAGAAGCATCAGCGTCCTCCTTACCACGAGCCTGCGCGCGGGCAACTTCGGCTTCCAACTTCTGACGGATGGTGTCAAAGCCATCCACATCAGCCGGGGACAGCTTGTACTTGATTTCAATGGCCTCACGGGTATCGATCAGCTCTTGCAGGCGGATCTGGTCGCTTTCGGAGAAGTATCCATTCTGACGCTTTTTCAGCAGACGTTCAATTTCTGCGTCCATCGAGTCTAGCGTTGCAATATCCGCTGCCAGCTGATCGGACACACCGGTATAACCAGCCTCATCCGCTGCAGCCTTCATCTCCGCCAGTTCTTCACGGGTAGAAGCTGTCAGCGCCTTAAAGGAAGAAGTCCATTCGCTGACGATTTCATCCGATTCTTTC
>JAFSCK010000041.1 GCA_017436785.1 Oscillospiraceae bacterium
AATTATGGAAGGCTATAGCCGGGATCAGGATGATTTGCCACTGGATGTCAATTTTGCTTTTGATGAACGCGACCGAGCGGAAGCTGTTTTTGGTGGATACCGCAAACAGAGGACGCTTCCTGTGCTGTCGTATCATTACGGCTTGTGGGTCAATTGGCTATTTACTGTACTTACGGCGGTATGGTGCATTGTTGCCGGTATCATTAGTTTTCAGGTGTACCGCTGGTGGGAAAAGGTGACATATCTGATCTGCTATGCTATAATTGCCTTGCAGTTGATTCTTCCTCTTCTTGGCGCTTTTGGTATCATCAATGACTGGTGTCCACACCCCTTTTCCGCAAACTGGGCGGTGAATACAACTCTGGTTGCTCCACAGCTTGGCATTATGTTCGCACTGGTTAAAATCAGCCGCCCCAGCCCGCCAATGATGATGGTGCCCGATGATGACTTCTGGCATGAGGTTATCGATGATGAATAAAACAAAGAAAAAGAAGGTGCGCAAATGAAAGTAAAAGAAGTCATGAAAAAGTGTCTGTGGGGGTTGCTGGTCATCCTGATGACTTATCTGATGATTCAGGCCGGCCGGGACGCTTCGCATAATATCTGGATTGAGGGAGATCCCACGTTCCGGTTTTATGTTGCTTTGTCCTGGGAAATCCTGAAAGGAATTGCTGCCATTTTACCGGTCTGGCTGCTGTCCCTTTTGGGGTTGGCACGATCCTTCTTCGGAGAAAACTGGTTTCCCTTTGCGCAGAAGATCCCGATACGTGTAACGAAATGGATTCTGGCAACAGCAATAATTCTGCTGATTGGCGTATTTGTTGCAGAGAAAGTCTACCTGGAATACACCACGGTTCCTTTTTGGGTTCGTGATACGGTAAAGGAAAGCTTTGGTCAATGGCAAAGCGCATTTGTTTGGACATTGTTTTATGGAATGCTGCTTTACATAGAGCAGAGGTGTATCCGTAGAAATGAAAATCGGCAAATAATTCGGAAAAAACAGTTGTGGGTTACGGTGACCATAGTTCTGACTTACCTGATTGTAGTATTCCTTGATGGTGTGAATTTATGGTATATCCCCTTAAGCCACGTGGACTGTCCCAATGATCTTGAAGATTATTACTTGTGGTGGTTCTCGTTGTA
Source organism: Oscillospiraceae bacterium (assembly GCA_017436785.1). Classification (GTDB taxonomy): domain Bacteria; phylum Bacillota; class Clostridia; order Oscillospirales; family Oscillospiraceae; genus Faecousia. The sequence continues at coordinate 1,144 of JAFSCK010000041.1, forward strand.
CACTGCGGTGTTTTTCCTTCCTTTTTGGTTCTTCTCTGCACGGAAAACTGTCCGTTTGTTTAAGAGTAATCCACAGTGGCTGACACTTACGACAGTCATTCCCAGGACAATCACGGTGCTGATTGCTTTGACTGCAACGGGTTTTATGATTCAGCAAATCCAGGAATGCCGCTATTGGAATGACTGGACGGAATTTGCGGATCTTCCTGAATATGGAGAAGCGGCTGCGATGGGACACACATTCCAGGCAATGATGTGGGGTCTGTTACTATTCTATATGATCTGCTTGTTTGTGAAGCAGATCCGGGCTGCACGCAAGGCAAAGTGTGAGCAGTAATACATAAACCTAATTTGAGGAAACTGTATGATGAATCTGAATCAAAAACGCCGGGATGCAGCTCTGGCAAAAGAGCTCCTGGCAGTAGAGAAACAGGAAAAGAAAATGGAGCAGGCAGCCTTGAAAGCAAAGCCTGCTGCGTGGAAAACCGAACTGGAGAGCCGGATCCCGGAAAAGGTATATACCGGTCTGGAAAGCGCCTTCTGCAAGGGCTTCGGTCTGGTATTTGACCAGGGCCGGGCAATCATTGAAAAGGGCTACAATAAAGAAAATATTCAGGCGGATCATTCCATCCGGGACTTTGCTGTGCAGGTAAAAGGCGGCCGGAAGGAATTGCGAAAGATGCATAAGAGTGCAAAACAGTCCGATCTGTTGAACTTGGCCGTAACGACTGTAGAGGGTGTAGGTCTTGGTGCTCTTGGCGTAGGCATGCCGGACATTGTCCTGTTCCTGGGAACACTCCTGAAGGGAGTCTATGAGACTGCACTGAATTACGGCTTCGACTATGAATCCCGGCAGGAGCAGATTTTTATCCTCAAGATGATGCAGACGGCTCTTAGCACCGGAGAAGACTGGGTGCATCGGAATACAGAAGTGAACGAAATGCTGACGTTGGAAACCGTAGGTATTACGGATGAAGACTTCAAATTACAGATGAAGGAGACCGCCTCCGCATTTGCTGTAGACATGTTACTTTTGAAATTCATCCAGGGACTGCCTGTTGTTGGTGTTATCGGTGGTGCAGCTAATCCTGTGTATTACAGCAAGGTTATGAAATATGTGCAGATGAAATACCGGAAACGGTATTTGCTAAAACAGAAAGGAGCTACTTCAAATGAAATTTCTGTCTAAGATTTTGAGAAAGAGGCAGGCGAAGTCTGAGTCGGAGCCTGTTGTGGAAGCGGTCACTCCCAAAAAACAAGAACCCAAGCGGGCTGAGTCTGTGTATTTGACGGAAACTGTCACTTTCGGCATGCATCCGTACCGTAGCGCAGATGAAGATTCTTCCGTTTTCTTCGTGGACGAGAATCGCGGTATCCGCAAAATGATTATCGATTCCCTCGGTAACATTCAGAATTTCCCTGGAATTATCAAAGAAGAATTCTGGGTAAAAGAAGTTGCCCCCAATTATCTGAAACAGCAGGTTCGTTTTCGTAGCGA
>JAFSCK010000141.1 GCA_017436785.1 Oscillospiraceae bacterium
AGAGCAGGCATCCAGTTCTGGCCAGACCTACACCTATGTGGAGACTGATTTTATCAAGGCTCTGAAGTACGGCTATGTTGTGGAGATACAGGAACCCACAGTAATAACCCAGCCCGGTGTTCTGGTGGGTCTGAACTCTCTTTTGGAGCAGACCGGTTCTATCACACTCCCTACCGGCGAGGTCATTCAGCGGCATCCCGACACGGTGGTCGTAGTTACAACCAATATCACCTACGAAGGGTGCCGGGGCCTCAATCAATCCGTCGTTGACAGAATGAGTCTGGTGGAGGATATCGAACTGCCCGCACCAGAGGTCATGGCCCAGCGCGCTATGGCTGTCACCGGTGCCACCGATGAGTATCAGGTAACGCAGATGGTTCAGGTAGTCAATGATATGGCAGAGTATATGCGCAAGAACGGTATCACGGATGGTTCCTGTGGTATGAGAAGCCTCATTGACTGGGTCACCAGCACAGAAATCACCGGTGATCCTTACCGCAGTGCGTTATGCACCATTATCAGCAAGGCAACCTCTGACGAGGAAGACCGTGAAACACTGAAGACGGCAATTCTGGAACCCATCTTTGCTCCCAAGCGCCGCAGGGCCTCCTGAGAAAGAAGGTCTCTGTATGGCAAGAGTAAGTCATAAGCGTGTCAAACAGCTTCTGAACGAGCACCGGAGCAAGATCACCGATAAGCAGTTCTTTACTTCCCGGATTCTGGCAGGTCACTATGAAGATGTGGCAGCGGCCCAGTCCAAGCGTTACCGCTACGACCGCCGTGTCCATGTCAACATCTACTGGAATCCCGATGACCCCAACGGTGCCAGTACCAACAATACCAGCATTGTGATCAATGCTGGTCATCCCTGTGTCACAAAGATCCGGGGCCGCATGAACCGCTATGAAATGGTATCCGGCTTATTTTCCCACGAGTTGGGCCATGTGCTGTATACAGACTTTCTGGCAAAACAGACCTATCTGAATTACCTGGAGAAATACAAATGGTACCCGGCACCTCCGGAGCTGAAGACGACCCGGGATGTGACCAATGAACGGGATTTCTGGGAGTATGTGAAGCTGGATAAGCGGAATATGGAATTCGCTATGCTCATCGCATCCTTCATCGCCAATGTGCTAGAGGATGGATACATCGAAAATCGAATCCTCTCTGAGTTTCCCGGTGTGCTGGGCTATAATCTTTCTGTCATGCGTGACCACCAGTATGAGGATATGAGTACGGTCACGCAGCTCATCGAGCGTGAGGCTGATGGCAGCAGCCACATCTTCCACTCGATCCTGCAGATCATGCTCTCCTATGCCTTATATGGTGAAATCAAGTATGATGACACACCGCTCTCCGATGAGCGCATCCAGACCGTGTTCCAGCTGATTCCTCAGATCGATGAATCTCTGGCTACCACCTCCGCAAAGCAGCGTTGGAAAGTCGTAAGCCTCATCATGGTAAGGTGTTGGCACTACATTGAGGACTACATTGAAATGTGCAAGAAACACCAGGAAGATGCCACTGCTTCCGGATCTGGAAGCTCTGCAGGTGAAGTCCTGTCCGGTCTACTCCAGATCATTGCCGGTGCATCTGCTGAGGGTACTGGCTCCGGAAAGCCTGTTGCAGGCTCGGATGCTATGAAGGGCATTGCAGCACACGCTGCAGCCCGTGCGCGCACGCAGGCGTTGGCCCGTCAAAATGGGTCTGAGGATAAAGAGAATAAATCAGATGAGTCTGGGGCATCTGGTACAGAATCGAATGAGTCTGGAAAAGATGAGCCAGCCGGGAAACCGTCCGAAGAAACACCCAATTCTGACCAGACTGATTCTGACGGTGGCTCTGATGGTTCTGACTCCGTCGGCGCTCCTCTGGACGGCCCCAACGGGACATCCGGAAAGCAGGAAACAACGGACAAAGAAGGTGGACGCATCCCATTCCACCAGACCGATTCTGTCTCGGCTCCTACAGGCGGAGAGATCTCATACGATGACGCCTACAAACGAGAACTGAACGAGCATGCCGCTTCTGATATTGAGCGGATGCTGGAACAGATGGCAGAAAAGGCAGCCTGTAAGCAGCTTGAGTCTGAGCGTCTCAAGGAATTGAACGAAGCTGCCCAAAGCATCTCCTACGGTGACATCCACAGTGGTGTCGACATCAAGGTCCATCGGATTTCTCAGGTGGATGACCAGTTGGAAGATCAGTATCACATGATTGCAGGCCCTTTGCTGGACATCTCCAGACAACTTCAACGCAGTCTGGTTCAAAAATTAAAAGACCAGCAGCGCGGCGGAAAGCAAACGGGTCTGGTCATGGGCCGCCGTCTGGATGCGCACGCACTGTGTCGCAACGATGGCAAGGTATTCTACAAGAACAATCTGCCCAACGAGATCCCGAAGATTTCTGTCGGTCTACTGTTGGATGAGTCCGGCTCCATGAGCTGTGGCGACCGCAGCACCTATGCCCGTGCAGCAGCAATCATCCTCTATGATTTCTGCCAGTCGCTGAACATCCCCATTATGGTCTATGGCCATTCCACCAGTGGACGGGGCGTGTCCCTCTATTCCTATGCCGAGTTCGATAGTATTGACCGGGATGATAAGTTCCGGCTGATGGACATCTCGGCCCGGGCCAGTAATCGTGACGGTGCAGCTCTCCGCTTTGTGGCAGAGCAGCTTTCCAAACGACCAGAGGAAGTTCGTCTTCTCATGCTGGTCTCGGATGGACAGCCGGCAGCCAGCGGATACAGCGGAACCGCTGCGGAAGAGGATCTGCGTGGAGTCAAACAGGAATACAAGCGTAAGGGCATTCTGTTTGTCGCTGCCGCAATTGGCGAGGATAAGCAGAACATTGAGCGTATCTATGGTGATTCCTACCTTGATATTACTGATCTCAATCAGCTCCCTGCAAAGCTGACCGCAGTCATCAAGCGGTTTCTTAGGTGATGGTATGCGATATAAAACACCACGAAACCTTGAGAAAGCCGCAAAGCTGATCATGGAGAAGGGGTACGACGAAGACACCGCTGTTTCTGTTGCACCAAAATTCTTTGCTATGGTCAAGCCAGGCACTCCACCTGTAGAACATTTTATTGGTCTACTTGAACCTCTCAAGAGAAAACCACACTAACATCTCCTAAGGTGGGAGGACAGCCCAGTCGGGTTGTCCTCCTATTTTTTGAAAGGAAACAGGAATATGACTATCAATCGTATTGGCACTAAATTCCACTATGCGGGTATCACCTACACGATTGGTGATACCGTAATTGCCAACGCAGAAAGCGAATATGAAGGCCTCTTTGGCACTATTGCAGAAATCCGTGATGGCAACGATCAGGAAACCGATAACGACACGCCTGATATTTACTGTACATTTATCCCCCCCTTTGATCCGGAGGAAATCAAAACACTGGAGAGCAGGTTTTCCTACCTGTACGGACAGGAAAAGAAGCTGAAAGACATCACTCTAGATATTGTCATAATGGCTCCAGAGATGATCACCATTTTGAATTCAGTACCGGAAATTAAGCGATTTGGTGTATACGAAGTACGTGAAGAATGGATCAGCGAGGACGATGCCGGAATAACCATTGAGTTTGCCTTCGACGAAGCTCAAGCCAAGCGCATTCTCACGCAAATGGTCAACGATGAGAAGCAAAACGGAGTCACATCTGAATGGTGCTGTGATCCTCGGTTTAAAACAGGGACTACGCCTTTGTTCTTTGAGTCTTGGCTAGATGGAGAATATTCTTCCAATCATTATAGAGCCGCTGTATACCGCCACGAAATGTGTATGGGTTACGACCTGTTTGAGGCAATTGGGAAAACCTATATAGACATGCAACTTCGCAAACATTTTGCAGAACAAATTGAATGCTGGGATGAGTTGGAGAACATGACTGATGATCAGATTAACAAAATGATTGCCTTGCCTATTGTTCCTCAGCGCATCCGCAAACACTTGGCAGAAAATGCATATTTGAGAGATGCTTACTGGGAATCTGTCTCAGAAGCATCGTTTGCCTTGGTGAAAACTTTTAAGGAGGGGCTGGATAATGAATGATGCCAAACTGAAAGAAGCTCTGCAAAAGCAGGATGAATATCTGTTCTTTTGGGGGCATCTTGAAAATGTTCCTGTTGGAGATGACACCTTCAATGATTTGAGCAGAGATATCATCGCTGCCTATAAGACATGTCACAGAACTACCTATCTTGGCAAGTTGGTTTTCTCTTGGGAAGATCAAAAAAGGCTGGAACGCAGTGAAATTGGTATCTACACGGAATATATCGGGCAGCCGATTTTGCCATACGACTGTAACTTTGTAATAGCTCAGCCGGATGCGCAGTTAGAAGCAATGGTAATTGAATGGGCTGTTGATGAATGGCCACCCAAGTTCGAGCTCTTTACCCGCATTTTACAACGTATTAAAGATCTCAATGGCTTGACGCTAAGTTGGAGATAGCTGCTGACGTAAGAATTAGGATGCCGCCCACAATGGAGGCATCCTTTATTAATACTATGTACGGCAAAGGAGAAAATCTCATGGTTAAGCAAAATAAAGTATACATAAGAATGCGCGATGGTGATACAAAATTTGGTAACGTTCGAGCTGTTAAAGGTGGATTAAATCTGAACTGGTCTCTCATAAATCCGGTATTTTCGTTTGAAATCCTTGTTCCAATGGAAATGGCGAATTATTATGGAATCCGCCTGATTATTGAGTATGCAGTTGACTTAGAAAACCCGGGGTGGACTGTTTACGATGTATGGTTAACTGATGATACCGATTTGGTACGCGAATATCAGTACTCAGATTTTATTCAATGCCCTGTCGAGACTGAAGGAATCCAAATGAAGATACTGGAGCATGCAAACAGATGGATGCTCTTATTTGACGCAGTGGGTGGATTCGCGGAAAAGCTAAGGCAAAATAAGCAGCGATCTGGGTCATTCCAAATGACTGTTGGCAAGCAAAGAAACAACAAGCGAAGAAGCATGAAGACATAAAAACACACGATTGCTCCTTGTTCGTGTGCGAAAAGTGTTGTGATGGAATTTATCCCAACCAATTGACTAACGCTTATAGCTATGATATAATGCTGTTGTTACAGTATCCGAGTTTTGCGCGAGCAATCACAGTATCCGAGTTTTCACAAGTGCTATTTGCGTCCATTTCGCAAATGGCACTTTTTTGTTTTCTGACAATTTAATCGTGAACACAGGCCAGTAGTCTCCTTTCTGAGGGGGCTGCTGGCTTTTGTTATATCCGGCGGTCCCCGCCACAAAACCGAAAGGAGCACGCAATATGTTACCCTGTCACGACAACTACACAACCACCTTTGACAACTATCCGTCTATGCTCAGCTACCATAAGGCACTAAGCGTAGGCTCCAGTTGGAAAACCTGCAAGGTCAAAGACCTGCATGTGGAGCCTCTGGACGGCACCTCTCCTCTGTATGGTCACACCTCGGCATTCGCCGCAGGAACCAGCGAGGAAGCTGTCTCGGATACTGTCGCAAACCTCGGCCTCGCATTGAATGTAGACGGAAATATCTATCCTGTCCGTTCTACAGCCTACAAGACCCTGCTGGATCGTGCGAAGATCAACGGCAGCGCACTCCCTAAGCTCAGCCGCAAGGAGCTGGCCAATGTCCTCAATGCCTGTCTGGCAGTCCATAACTCCGATGCGCTTCTCCTGATTCGCGAGGAGAAGGTATCTGCAGCCCACTCCGGTGATGAGAAGGATTATTCCGTGCTTCCCATGGATGAGCTTCTGGTCACTCTGGAAAAGAAGATGGGTGAACGCTTCCCCGGTTTTCAATTTGAAGGCGGGTACAGTGATCATTCCTATACCTGCGGTAGTTGGACTTTCCCCAGCCAGAAAGAAGATCTGCTTGGTGCCTATGCAAAGGCACTGGCATTCTACGGCAAAATCTCCATCGCATCCCGTCTGGTTCCCGGCATTCGCTTCATGACCTCTGATACGGGTCTGTCCTCTGCAAAGGTATCCGCCATGCTGATGGGAACCCAGCATCCGATCCACCTCGGCGGCTGTATCGCGGTAGATCATCGGCACAAGAAAAAGGTCACAGATTTTGAATCTGAACTGGATCAGCTGTTCGCTCAATTCTGTGATTCCGTTACAAAGTTGCAGAGTCTTCTGGAAATTCAGTTAGAATATCCGGCCAACGCCATGACCCGGGTCTGCAAGAAGCTCTCTCTTCCCAAGAAAGAGTCTTTGGAGGCAATCGCCATGTATGAGATGGCTTATGGCGGTGGACCTGCCTCTGCGCATGATGTATTCATGGCCATGCAGGAGATTCCGTATCTGCTGAAAACCCATCACACACCGGAAGCAAAAATGCTCACCGTTGAGGAGAACATGGCCCGTGCCTTGTCTATCCGGTGGAGTGACTATGATCTTGCGAAGGCGGTGAGTTGGTAATGGCAGCTCCAATTCTGCTTTGCGACACCACTGGCATGAGCAATGAACGATGGCTGGAATGCAGAATGCATGGTCCCAAAGGTGACATTCCCTACACCATCGGAGGCAGCGATGTGGCAGCCATATTCGGTGTGTCACCGTGGACAACTCCATTGGAACTGTGGATGATCAAAAAAGGACGCATGAAGCCCAAGCCGAAGGACAATGCAGATCAGCTTGAAATGGGCCATCTTCTGGAGCCCATTGCGGCACACTGGTACGCGAAGAAAAGCGGCAATTATGTCTATGAAGACAAGGGCCTCTATCAACATGCAGACCACCCTTATGCACTGGCAAATTTTGACCGGCGCTATGAGCGGGCCAGCGATGGCGAGTCTGGGATTTTAGAGTGTAAGAGCTGCACCTACCACAAGGCAGACGGTTGGAGCGATGAGGCGATTCCGCTTTATTACGAATTCCAGCTTCGTTTCTATCTGGCAGTTGCAGATGTTCAGCACGGTGCTTTCTCCTGTATCTGGGGAAATAATCCTGCGAACGATTTGGCCATGCCGGAGATCGAGCGCGACCGTGTCAAAGAAGACATGATCTTTGAACGGTTAGAAGAGTGGATCTGGAGCCTTGAGCACGATGCCCCGCCCACAATGAGTGGTGTCAAACCCACATTGGCCATGGAATCCCTCGCAAGAATCTATGGCAACAGTCAACCAGGCCTTCCAACCATTGAGTTTTCATCTAAGTTTGAGCATCCGCTTCGGCAAATTGCTCTGCTGCAGGGAAAAATCAAGGATTGTGAAGCTGAAAGGAAACTTTATGAAAAGGAGATTGAAGCACACTCCGTGCGAATTGCCGAAGTGATGAAGGAACACGAGCACGGTATTCTGACCACTACCAAAGATAAGCTCCTCATCGACTTCGTGACAAGAACCACCAAGCGGCCCAGCAGCGATGCTCTGAAGAAGAAATATCCCAGCATCTACGCGGATGTCCTGAATGTATCTACAAGCCGCAAGGTGAAAGTCTCGGTACAACCGATTTAATCAAGGAGTCGCTCTATGTACAACATTTTACAACTGTGCTGTGAAGGTTTCGAGCAGAAGCTGGAGCAGCAGTTCCTGAAGCCCAACCGTCACCGCAAGAATGTGTATATCTGCTCGCCCTACAGTGATTCCGACCCTAATGTGCAGCTGGACAACATGCGCAGGGCACGTCTTTATATGCTCTATGCTAATGAGCATATGGGGTACTTAGCCCGGGCACCTCATGCCTACTTGCCGATGTTGGTCTGTGATAAGCTCCCTGCCGAGCGTGCCATGGCGCTGCGTTTCGGTCTGGAACTGCTGGTACAGTCTGAGCTGCTTCTGGTCTGTGGAACTGTCCTGAGCAAAGGTATGAAGGGTGAGATCACCCATGCGGCAAAGCTGGGCATCCCCATACAGGTCTTTGATGATGACCTGTATGTACAGGTTCGTAAGCTGGTCACCCAGACCGGTGCGTCGAAGAAACTGGTGGAGCTGAACCGGGAGCATAGCGTTCTCGGTCTGGGAACAGAGCTGATCGTGCCGCAGGAAGGCGGTGACTGATTTTGCGAAAATTCTCAGAGCCGGTGGATCTTCGTTCCCGGAAAGAGATGACTAACTTCCTGCAGGATCACTTTCGATATCCCACAATGAACTCCTGGAACCGTGCAACCTCGTATGCCTGCAATCTCAAGATCCACAGACTCGGTCTGGA
>JAFSCK010000142.1 GCA_017436785.1 Oscillospiraceae bacterium
CAACCTGATCGGCGGGGTCATGACCCCGCCCTACAATGGGGATTCTGATATGGATTTGTACTTATTATAACAGGACAAGTCATGCTTTGCAACGAAAAATCCAGCCTTTCCCAGCATTGTCAAAAAATGTCTAAAAGTTTGGAAAAGTACGATTATATGTAAAATACTCCCTATTTTGTTGACAAGAAAGTTTGGCTATGTTATGATTCCCGTGAGCTGAGAGCAGTGGCTCTCAAGCGAAGAATCAAGGAGGAACCCCTATGAGCAAACACCTTTTCAGGCGTTCTCTGGGCCTTGCGCTGGCATTTATGCTGGTGCTGTCCGCACTTCCTGTAGCTGCGCTGGCAGCAGGCCCGGAGAACTCCCAATTCACCCTCATCGAGCTGAAAGGCACCGATGTAACGCTGGATGAAACCGTCTTCGAATACACTGGCAGCGAGATCAAGCCCAATGTCACCGTCCGGGTAGAGGACCGCCTGCTGACGCTGGATCAGGACTACACACTGGAGTACGCCGACAACATCGAGGTAGGCACCGCCAAGGTCATCGTCACCGGAATTGCCACCGCCGCACCGTCCTACGGCTACACCGGCACCGTGGAGATTCCTTTCTACATCAACGAGAAAGAAACCGAAGCACCTGAGGAGCCGGAGTTCACACTGGTGGAGATCAAGGGCACCGATGTGACCATCGACGGGACCTCCTTCCCCTACACCGGGGAGGAGATCCGTCCCGCCGTCACCGTTACCGTGGAGGGCAAGACCCTGATTTCCGGCACCGATTATGCCGTGGAGTATGCAAACAACCTGCTGCCCGGCACCGGTACCGTCATCGTCCGGGGCATCGCCACCGCCTCTGAGACTCTGGGCTACACCGGCGAGGTCCGGATCGACTTCACCATCGAGGCTGTCTCCGAGGAGAAGCCCGAAGACAAGCCGGAGCAGAAGCCTGAGGAATATCCCCTGGTGGAGATCAAGCACGAGCATGTGACCATCAACGGCAAGGAATTTATCTACATCGGCAAGGAGATCCGCCCCGAGATCGCCGTTACCATCGACGGCAAGGTCCTGCAGGCTGGCAAGGACTACAGCCTGACCTATGCGGATAACATCGAAGTCGGCACCGGCAAGGCCATTATCTCCGGCATTGCCACCGCTACGGAAACCGGCGGCTACACCGGCACCGTAGAGATCAAGTTCACCATCCGTCCCATCACTGCCGAGGAGTATCCTCTGGTGGAAATCAAGGCGGAGAATGTGACACTGGAGGGCAATAAGTTCTTCCACACCGGCAAGGCCATTGAGCCCAAGGTCGCCGTGAAGATTGACGGCAAGGTCCTCACCGCCGGCAAGGATTACAGCGTCAAGTATGAGAACAATGTGGACATTGGCACTGCCACCGTCACTGTGTCCGGCATTGCTACGGCCACCGAGACCGGCGGCTATACCGGCACCGTGAAGCTGAACTTTGCCATCGTTCCCAACTACCAGATCACCAAGGGCAATGGTGCCAAGTGGTTCAACGAGAGCAGCAAGACCCTGTCCTTCACCGTCAACGGCGAGTATGCGGATTTCACCGGCGTTTCCATCGATGGCAAGCGTCTGGATACCACCTACTACACAGCCAAGGGCGATACCGTTATCACTCTGAAGAACAGCTTCCTGAAGAAGCTGCCCATCGGCAGCCACACCATCACCGTCCACTTTGCCGACGGCGATGCTGCGGGCTCCTTCACCGTGGCAGAGGGTCTGGACCCCACCAACCCCGAGACCGGGGACAATTTCCCCATCCACATCCTGACTGCGGTCCTGTTCGTATCCCTCACCGCCCTCATCGGTCTGGGCTACGCTGGCAGCAGAAAGCGTACCAAGTAAATAAAAAGACCTCCCGGCACCCCAAAAAGGTGCCGGGAGGTTTTCTTCGTGGATAACTTGTAAAATGGGCGTTTATCGGTCTGTCGAACGATAGATGTCATTGCGAACCAGTCCGCAGACTGGTGTGGCAATCCCCTTCAAAGGTCCGCGCAGAAACCTGAAACAATACATTCCGGAAACCTGCAGGGGATTGCACCACAGGCATTCCCTTCGGTCCCACGTCGGGCTTCGCCCTCCTCGCAATGACATGCATTGTTCGATACAGCGCGAAAAATTACGCATTACCCTTCCGAATTTGTCAGGGTATGCTTGATGGGGGTGGTGGACAGCAGGTACATCAGGGCATCGGCCATTTGGTCGATGCTGGCGGAGAAGTCCTGCTGATGCCAGTCCAGAAGCAGTGAAAAAATGCCGCTGACATAAAACAGGAGGATCTCCCGGCCATAGCCTGCTTCGTCGGTGCCGAAGCAGTGCAGGAATTTGCTGTTTTCCCGCTTCATATGGCGGATGGCGGCTTCGGTCAGCATGGAGCTGCTGCGGTTCATCTGCAGAACATCCAGCAGCGGTTTCTGGCTGCGCCAGAAGGCCAGAAACCGGTGGAGCTCTCCGGGGCCTACAGAGGGGTCGGGGGTGTAGCCCGCGGCATCCAGCATGGTGTGGTCCAGCAGGGCGTACAGCACATCTGCTTTCCGGTCAAAGAGCCGGTAGAAAATTTTCCGGGACAGCCCGGCCCGGCGGCACAGCTCACTGATGGTGATATCGTCATAGGGCACTTCCAGCGAATATTCCAGAAAAGCCTGCTCAAACTGCCACTGCTGAAGGGCGGTTTTTTCTGTTGTGCAAAGGGTATACATAGATGCCTCCTGCCTGCAGATTTATCATATTCAGCATTAGCGTATTCGATTAAGTTAGATTTGTCAACGCCTTTTGCGAAAGAGGACAATTTCCTATCCAAAAAGGGCAAGATTATACTGCCGGCGCGGCAGCACCATAAGCCTTCCCCCGGGGGGAAGGTGGGCCGCCGGCAGGCGGCTCGGATGAGGGATGGCGTGCAGGTCCGACTCGGAGTAGGCCTAAAACGTCGTACGAATCGAAACATGACGGCCCGCATTCCTCATCAGTCTTTCCAATTGCAACGCAATTGGAAATCCAGCTTCCCCCCGGGGGAAGCCTTTGGCGCTGCTGCGCCAGTTGTGGAAATCCCCCGGTGTCCTGGTGGACATCGGGGGAATGGGATCAGCAGTAGAAATCGCGGATCTTCTTGGCGCGGGAGGGATGACGCAGCTTGCGGATGGCCTTGTTCTCGATCTGGCGGATACGCTCACGGGTAACGCCGAAGATCTGGCCCACCTCTTCCAGCGTGTGGGTGCGGCCGTCGTACATGCCAAAGCGCATCCGCAGAACGTCTGCCTCACGCTCGGTCAGGGTGTCCAGGATCTCCTTCAGGGCCTCGGCAAGCAAGGCGTTGGAGGTGGCATCGGCGGGACCGGGGGTCCGCTCGTCCTCCACAAAGGAGCCGATGGAGGTATCCTCTTCGTCACCCACGGGGGTGTCCAGAGACAGGGTATCGGCAGCGGTGCGGTTGGCCTCGATGATCTTCTCCACAGGCAGGTTCAGCTCGGCGGCGATCTCCTCCACGGTAGGCTCACGGCCCAGCTCCTGCACCAGCTTGCGGTTGCAGCGGGTGGCCTTGTTGATGACCTCCACCATGTGGACAGGCACACGAATGGTTCTGGCCTGATCTGCAATGGCGCGGGTGATGGCCTGCCGGATCCACCAAGTGGCGTAAGTAGAGAACTTGTTGCCCTTGGTCCAGTCGAACTTGTCCACGGCCCGAATCAGGCCGGTGTTGCCCTCCTGAATCAGGTCCAGAATGTGCAGGCCGCGGCCGGAATATTTCTTGGCAATGGAGACCACCAGACGGAGGTTGGCTTCGGTAAGCTTATTCTTGGCATTCTGATCGCCCTCGGCGATCTTTTTGGCCAGCTCCACCTCTTCCTCGGCAGACAGCAGCTTCACCTGACCGATCTCCTTCAGGTACATCCGGACAGGGTCATCCAGAGAGTACTCCGCAGCCAGATCCACGGGATCAATGAGATCCTCTTCGTCCAGATTGGACAGGTCCATATCGCCGCCATCCAGACCCACATCGTCGCCCAGATCCAGCTCCAGCTCAGCGGTGACGATCTGAATATTCATGGCCTCAAAGCGGTCGTAAATTTCTTCAATTTTTTCGGGAGTCAGCTGCATCTTCTCCAGCTGGGTGTTCAGATCGGCGGCCCGGATCATGCCGTCCTTCTTGCCCTGTGCGATCAGGGCCTGCAGCGCAGCCTGAACATCTTCCATATTGTTCTTGGCAGGCTTCTTCGGTGTGCTCATAGAAAGTCTCCTCTTTCTCTGTTTCTCTATATGTAAAATATTTTGAATTTTCTCGTGCCGTTAAACTATACCGCGTTTTTTCCAGAATGACAAGGGTATTTTTGCGATTTTTTTAGATTTTTCAAAAAAATTTGAATTTCAAAGACAGCTTTCCCCCATTTTCGGGAAAACATACAGTTTACTTTTTCAGAAAAATTCGGTATAATTGGGAAAATGACATAGTGTGCCCTGCAGGCTTCCGAAAATAGCATGTCATTGCGAGGAGCGAAGCGACGTGGCAATCCCCCGGTAAAACGGACGCACAGGAAATTTGGGGGAGATTGCCACACCAGTGTGCGCACTGGTTCGCAATGACATTGTAAATTATGAGGTGCAACCCATATGACCGAACTTTCTAAGATCCGAAATTTTTCTATCATTGCCCATATTGACCATGGCAAGTCCACGCTGGCAGACCGGCTGCTGGAGGAATGCGATGCCATCGACCAGCGCATCCGGGCCGAGCAGATGCTGGACTCCATGGAGCTGGAGAAGGAGCGCGGCATCACCATCAAGGCTACCGCTGCCACCCTCTCCTACACCGCCGACAATGGGGAAACCTATGCCCTGAACCTCATCGATACCCCCGGCCACGTGGACTTTAACTACGAGGTCTCCCGCTCCCTTGCCGCCTGCGAGGGTGCCATTCTGGTGGTGGATGCCTCTCAGGGCGTGGAGGCCCAGACGCTGGCCAACACCTACCTTGCCATCGATGCAGGGTTGGAGGTCCTGCCTGTCATCAATAAGATCGACCTGCCCTCTGCCCGTCCTGCTGAGGTCAAGGCAGAAGTCGAAGACATCATCGGCATCCCCGCCGAGGATTCCCCCGAAATTTCCGCCAAGAACGGCATCAACATCCACTCCGTTCTGGAAATGATCGTCCGGGACGTGCCCGCCCCCACCGGGGACCGGGAGGCTCCCCTGCAGGCCCTGATCTTCGACAGCCAGTACGACAGCTACCGGGGCGTCATCGTCTATACCCGCATCAAGCAGGGCACCATCCGTGCCGGGCAGGACATCAAGATGATGGCCACCGGCGCTGTGTATAAAGTGGTGGAAGTGGGCACCATGAGCCCCACGGGCCTGATCCCCAGAGATGCCCTCGGTGCCGGCGAGGTGGGCTATATCACCGCCTCCATCAAGACCGTGGCCGATACTCAGGTGGGCGACACCATCACCACCGTGGAAAATCCTGCCGACCAGCCTCTGCCCGGCTACCGGGAGGTCCAGCCCATGGTCTTCTCCGGCGTGTATCCTGCCGACGGCGCCAAGTATCAGGACCTGAGAGAAGCGCTGGAAAAGCTGAAGCTGAACGATGCCTCCATGTCCTATGAGCTGGAAAGCTCCATCGCACTGGGCTTCGGCTTCCGCTGCGGCTTCCTGGGACTGCTCCACATGGAGATCATTCAGGAGCGCTTGGAGCGGGAATACAATCTGGACCTGATCACCACCGCCCCCAACGTCGTTTACCGCATCACCAAAACCAATGGCGAAGTGATGATGGTCTACACCCCTCTGGACTATCCCGACCCCATGGAGATCCAGCTGGCGGAGGAGCCCTTTGCCAAGGTCAACCTCATTGCCCCTCAGGAATATGTGGGCAACATCATGGAGCTGGCCCAGCAGCGCCGGGGCGAATTTAAGGATATGGTCTACCTCGATGCCAACCGGGTGGAGCTGCACTATGACATGCCCCTGAACGAGATCATTTACGATTTCTTCGATGCCCTGAAGTCCCGGACCCGTGGCTACGGCTCTTTGGACTATGAGCTTATTGGCTACCGTCCCTCCAAGCTGGTGAAGCTGGACATCCTGCTTAACGGCGATGTGGTGGACGCCCTGAGCTTCATCCTCTTTGCGGACAATGCCTATGCCCGGGCAAGAAAGATCTGCGAAAAGCTGAAGGAGAACATCCCGAGAGCCCAGTTCGAGATCCCCGTGCAGGCAGCCGTGGGCGGCAAGATCATTGCCCGGGAGACCATCAAGGCCCTGCGCAAGGACGTTCTTGCCAAGTGCTACGGCGGCGATATCACCAGAAAGAAGAAGCTGCTGGAAAAGCAGAAGGAAGGCAAAAAGCGGATGCGTACCTTCGGCACCGTGTCCGTCCCCAGCGAAGCCTTCATGGCCGTCCTGAAGCTGGACGAGGACTAACTTTAAATTGACAATTGACAGTTGACAATTGTTTTTGCCTATGAACAATGCCATTGAAGAAAAAAGCTTCCATTTTGCGGTCCGCATTGCAAAGCTCTGCAAATACCTGCAGGAACAGAAGAAAGAATACATTCTTTCAAAACAGCTTATGCGTTCAGGGACCAGTATTGGTGCAAATATTATGGAATCCCAGCAGGCCCAAAGTCGGGCTGACTTTATTTCAAAACTCAGCATTGCATTAAAGGAGGCAGTGGAAACCAATTACTGGCTTCTGCTGATGAATGCTACTGATTACCTCTCCGAAACAGAGTTTTCTTCCATCATTGCTGACAGCAAAGAGTTGGAAAGGCTTCTGACATCCATTATAAAAACATCCCGTAACATCACTTCCAAAAAACTTTGACGGCTGGCGGACAGTTTGCGGATAATTGTCAACTGTCAATTGTCAATTGTCAATTCGACCGGAGGTCATACTATGCCCATTCTTACCAAACGTCCCAACAAGGCTCCTTTGGGCCTTTACATTCATGTGCCCTTCTGCCGGAGCAAGTGCCAGTACTGCGACTTTTACTCTCTGGCTACCAAGGATGACAAGATCATCGACGGCTATCTGGATGCGGTCTGCGACCACATCAAGGAGGCCGGTGAGCTGGCCCCCGGCTATAGGGTGGATACCATCTATTTTGGCGGCGGCACTCCCTCCTTCTTCGGTGCTGACGGCATGGCGGTGATCCTGACCACCATCCGCCGGAATTTCGACGTTGCCAATGACGCGGAGATCACCTTCGAGGCCAATCCCGACTCCGTTTCCGACCGGCTGCTCCACCGGCTCCGTGCCGAGGGCTTCAACCGGGTGTCTTTGGGCATCCAGTCCGATGACGATGAGATGCTGAAAAAGCTGGGCCGCCCCCATACCTACGCTCAGGCGGTCACCGCCTACCACCGCATCCGCAAGGCAGGCTTCCGCAATGTGTCCATCGACCTGATGTACGGCCTGCCCGGTCAGGACATCTACCACTGGCAGCAGACGCTGGACAATGTGCTGCGCTTGCTTCCCGAGCATGTCAGCTGCTACGCATTGAAGGTGGAGGAGGGCACCCCCTTCGCCCAGATGCAGGAGGTGCTGAACCTGCCTGACGAGGATACCGTGGCGGATATGTACCTTGCCGCTGTGGAGACCCTCCGGGGCCGGGGCTTCCGGCAGTATGAGATCTCCAATTTCTGCCGCAAGGGCCTTGTGTCCAAGCACAATCTGAAATACTGGACCGGCGGAGAATATCTGGGCTTCGGCCCTGCCGCCAGCTCCGATTTCGCAGGAAAGCGCTTTACCCTGAAGCGGGACCTGCAGGCCTATATTTCCGGCATCCGGGACGGCGGCAACATCATGGAGGATATGGAAGAGATCCCCATGCGGGAGCGTGCCGGCGAATACCTGATGCTGCGGCTGCGGACCAGCCTTGGCATCGACCCGCAGGAGTACGAGAAGCTGTTCCTGCTGCCCTTTGCCCCGCTGGAGGATGTGCTGGAGCAGCGCCGCCGCTCCTTCCACGCCACCCAGAACGATGCCGGCCACTGGATCCTGACCCCCAAGGGCTACCTCGTCAGCAACGATATCATCACCGACCTGCTGATCGCACAGGATGAAAGCCATCCTCTGAAACGAATTTAATAAGTATGTAGGGCGCGGATACATCCGCGCCGGGCAGTTTCCAACATCTGAGCGTTTGATTTGCGTGCTCAGTCTTCGATCGTGCCCGGCGGGGATATATCCCCGCCCTACAATTTTTATGCGTCAAACAGTTCCTTTATAGTCCCAAACCGGTATCCCTCTTCCTTCCAATGGGTAATCAGCTCCTCCAGAATCTCCGCGTTGGTCTGGGAGGTGGAGTGGAGAAGGATGACGGCACCGGGGTGGGTCCGGGGGAGGAGCTTGGCAAAGGCCTCGGCCTTGGTGGGCTGGCGGTCGTTATTCCAGTCCACATAGGCAAGGCTCCAGAAAACCGTCTTATAGCCCAGCTCCTTGGCCATTTTCAGGTTTTCCTCGCTGTAGATGCCCTGCGGAGGCCGG
Organism: Oscillospiraceae bacterium; assembly: GCA_017436785.1. Classification (GTDB taxonomy): domain Bacteria; phylum Bacillota; class Clostridia; order Oscillospirales; family Oscillospiraceae; genus Faecousia. The sequence goes on from JAFSCK010000142.1 coordinate 8,512, forward strand.
TAGTATTTGGGCATTTCCTGCCCGGTTTTTTCCTTGTAGAGGGCTTCCAAGTCAGTCAACTCCTTGGAAAATTCCTCTTTTGTGGACAATTTGCTCATGTCGTAGTGGTGCATGGTGTGGTTGGCGACAATATGCCCTTCTTCCACCATCCGCCGCACGAGGTCTGCGTTTTTCTCAATGTAATTGCCCACCAGAAAAAAGGCGGCGCGCACCTGCTGCTCCTTCAGCGTGTCCAGAATTTTCTCCGTGGAGCCGTTTTCATAGCCGGCATCGAAGGTCAGATACAGTGTTTTTTTCGCCGGGTCCCCCATGTAGACCGCATCGTATTGCCTGAGCTGATCCTTCCCGGCATTGCCGATGGGGGGCGCCCCCTCCGTCCGGAAGCTGAGGCCCCAAGAGCCGGTCTCCAGCGCACTTCCCGAAAAAATGGTGACAGCCACCGTCACCGCAGCAGCCATGGCCAGCAGCAGGATCAAAAGATCCCGTTTCCGCATAAAAAATCCCCTCCTTTGGACCAGCCTATGCCCAAGGGAGGGGTATTATGATAGATCGTAATTTATTGGGCTGTATCAAACAACGCATGTCATTGCGAGGAGGGCGAAGCCCGACGTGGGACCGAAGGGAATGCCCGTGGTGCAATCCCCTCCAAAGGTTCATGCAGAACCGTAAAAGGATACATTCCGGAAACTTGCAGGGGATTGCCACGCCAGTGTGAGCACTGGCTCGCAATGACATCTGTCTTTCGACACATCGATAAATGCCCATTTACGGGTCACTGTCCCCCATGGAGGTATTTATAGTCCCAGTCCAGATCGAAGAGCTTATTGCCCTGCTCCATGGGGCAGCCGGTGCAGAGGTCGTCGGCCAGCTCCCGGAGGATCTCGGCAGGCTCCAAGCACTCGATGTAAAATTCCGGCAGCGCTTCCTCTCCCAGCCGGAGCCCCAGAATGGCACCTACGATGGCACCCACCGCAGCGCTGCGGCCGGAATGGTTCACAGCCACGATCATGGCCCGGTCAAAATCCTCGCCGCAGACCAAGCAGGTGTAGATGGCCCCTGCCAGTACCTGCGCTGCATTGTCGCAGCCAAGGCGCTCCATGACCTCCACTGCCCGGACCCCGTGGGTCTCGGAATAGGTGATGGCATGGCGGATCAGGGTGGCGATGTCAAAGGCCTGAGAATACTGGTGGCCGAACTGCTCCTTGACAGCCTCCGCCGCTTCCAGCGCAAGGCGCTTCAGGGAGGCGTTGGGCTTGCGGATCAGGCGGCTCATGATGTGGGAGAGTACCGCACCGGATAAAAATGCGGTGGGTCCGCCGTGGGTCAGGGCCACGGCCTCGGCACCCAAGCGGTCGATCTCCTGCTGGTCCATCCGGTCCTCGTCAAAGAACAATCCCACGCCAATAGCGGCGGTGAGGCTGTGGGGGCCGGGGTGAGAGTTGGTGGGGGTCTCCAGTGTGCCCAAATTCTTCCGGTTCAGGGTCTCCAGCATCCGGGTGTCCATGCAGTGCCGTCGGCACAGCTCCTCCCGGCGGCCCAGCCAGCAGTAGGTCTTGGTGGGTCGGCCCCAGGCCCGCTGCAAAGCGGCCCATTCGTAGCTGGAAAGGGCGATGTATTTGATGAAGGGAGCCATTTTTCCTGTCATCTGCCCCCGGGTCAAACCAAAAAGCAGACCGTTGCAGGTAAAGGCGGCGATCTGGGTATAGGAGGTCACATCGGCATAGCCGTTGACCAGATCATAGCCCAAAAGACCGTTGGGACCGTAGTCCTCCCGGATCTCCTGCCAGCTGCGGCTGTCCACAGTGTAGCCCATGGCGTCACCAACAGCCATGCCCAAAAGACAGCCCCGGTATGCACTTTGCTGTAAGGCCATTGTAATCTCCCTCCAAGCGTTCTCACAGTAGGGCGGGCTGCCCTCAGCCCGCCGGGCATCCGGAAGGATGCCATTGCCCAAAGGGCAATCACAAGATTTGCGACGGCAACGCCTTACGGCGTTAGGATGCTTCGCATCAACGGCGGGCTGAGGGCAGCCCGCCCTACAGAATTTATTATATCGGACGGATTGGGAAAACACAAGAAAAATATGGTATCCAAACCGACGAAAAGTTTACATAATATCTGTGAGTTCTTCCAATGCCCTAGCCAGCGCCTCCTCCTTCAGACCGGAGTAATTCACCACCAGACAGTGGGTATCGGCTTGGGAATCGTGGTAATAATCGCTGAGAGCCCGGACCCGGATGCCCTTGGCCTCCAGCCGCTGTGTCAGCTCCCGGTCGGTCAGGGCGGTGTCGATCTGCAGCAGGAAATGCAGCCCCGCATCCAGCTCCAAAATGGAAAGCCGCTCTGAGAAAACACAATTTTCCAGCAGGGAAACTACAGCATTTCGCCGGGAACGGTAAAATTTCCGCATCCGGTTAATATGCTTTTCAAAGTGGCCCCGGCTCAGGAATCTCGCCAGCGTGTACTGCTCGAAGGAGGGCACCGTGCAGCTGTAGAAGCCCAGCCGTCGGCGAAATTCCTCCATCAGGGCGGCAGGCAGTACCATGTAGCTGATACGGATGGAGGGGGCTAAGCTTTTGGAAAAGGTGTTCATGTAGATGACCCTGCCTTCAAAATCCAGCGACTGCATGGCAGGCTTGGGGTGGGCATCGAAGCGGAACTCGCTGTCATAGTCGTCCTCGATGATCCATTTTCCCGCCTTGGCCCAGCTGAGCAGCTCCATACGGCGGCTTACAGGGGTTACAAGACCGCTGGGAAAATGGTGGGAGGGGGAGCAATGGAGCACATGGGCCTGCCCCAGACTGTCAGGACGCACACCTTTTTCGTCCATGGCTGCGCTGAGGCAGGTAACTCCGGCGGCGGCATAAACCTTGCGGATCTTGCCATAGCCCGGCTCCTCCACAGCGTAGATTTTGTCCCGGCCCAGCAGCTGGATCAGCAGGTTATACAGAAAGTCGGTGCCTGCGCCGATGAGGATGTTCTCCGGGTCCACATGCATCCCCCGGAAAGCAGCGAGATGCTGGGAAATGGCCTGCCGCAGCTCTGGGATACCCTGATTGGGCAGGGGCGCAAGGAGCTTTTCACCGTAGTCCAGCATGACCTCCCGCTGCAATCTTGACCAGACGGAGAAGGGGAAATGCTCCGTACCGTTGGCAGTCAGATCCAGCAGCAGCTTCTGAGGCGGGATTTCCTCCTTGGCAGCGGCAGGGGATAGCTGCCGGACCCGGCGCTCTACCGCTTCCACAAAATAGCCCCGCTTTTCTTCGGAGCGGATATAGCCCTCGCTCAGCAGCTGGGAATAGGCAGTCTCCACCGTGATCTTGCTGACCTCCAGATTCTGGGCCAAGGCCCGCTTGGAGGGCAGCTTCTCCCCGGGTGTCAATGCCCCGGATAAAATATCCTCCCGGATGCAGCGGTACAGCGCCTCATAAAGGGGTACACCGGGAGATTTTTTCAATTCATAAGTTAACATAACATCACCAACGGGATGTCATTGCGAACCAGCGCGCACGCTGGTGTGGCAATCTCCTCCGAAGGTCCGTGCAGTACCGTAAAATGATACATTCCAGAAATTTGTAGGGGATTGCCACGTCGCTGGCGCTCCTCGCAATGACATATTTTGGGGCATTAACGCAAAGGAAACCCATTCTCCCGGTCCCAGAGGACCAGCAGGCTTCCCTGTTTCACGGAAATTCTCGTTTTTTCTCGTAAAAAATGGTTGCTGACGCCCAGCGGGAAGCCGGCGGAGAGGGTGCCGTTTTTCAGGGGGTAGTACAGTCCTTCAATATCCACACCCTCCGCGTCCGCACCCATGCAGAAGACGGAAATGGTGCCGCTGCCGCCTTGGGGGAAGGTCAGGCTCCCATTTTTCACCACCGTCACCATGGTGGTGTTGCCGATGAGATAGCCCACCGCGCCGTGGTCTGCAAGGAATTGCAGGGTCTGGAAATTGGCCACCGTGTGGTCAAGCCTTGGGCCGCCCAGACTTCCGTAGAGGAGAAATTCCCGGTATCCCAGTGTAAGCCCCCGGCGCACTGCCAGCATGGCATCGGTGTCGTCCTTCTCCACCGGGAAGACATTGGCTCCCTCCGGGGTAAAGCCCAGAGAATCAAAATCTCCCAGAATCTCGTCAGGCACGATGCCCAGCTTTTCTGTGTGCCGCAGCCCTCCGTCAGCGGCGATCACATGATCCCCCGCCCCAACTGGCCGGGCTAGAGCGTCAAATTCCGCCGCGCAGAAAATAATACAGCTTCCCATAGCTTGCCTCCCTGTTCGTTGTGTAGTTAGTTTACCATACACCAAAGAAAAGGGGAAGATACGGAATGAAAAAATGTAATACACTGACGCGGGAGCGCCAAAGGCTTCCCCTTGAGGGGAAGCTGGCAAAAATCTTTGATTTTTGACTGATGAGGTGTGCAGTAGAGGGTGAATTTATTCCCTATCTTCGGCGAATTTTTAGGAAGGTAACGCCGCTTTGCGGCGACACCTCATCCGTCTCGCCTGCGGCGATCCACCTTCCCCTCAAGGGGAAGGCTTTGGGCGCTCCCGCGCCAGTACGATAAATGCCCATTTTCCATTATCCAACAGGCAAAGGCGGGGCCTTATGGCCCCGCCTTAATGCAAAACGTTATTTCTTCACCCGGTCATAGAGCTTGGTGATGCGGTAGATATCCTTGGCAAGCTCGGGAGAATCGAAGCCCTGCTCTGCCCGCCAAGTCCAGTTGGCGGTGGAGAGGGTTCCCGGGAAATTCATCCGGGCCTCCTTGCCCAGTTCCAGATAGTCCTGCATCTGGGCCACGAACAGCCGGGAGACGCTGCCCATGCCGCCCCGGATCATGCCCCGGATGTAGCCTTCCTCCTCATTGAGGCCCAGATAGGCCTTGGCATAGGCGATGTCCTCGGGGATGGCCTCGTCGAACCACTGCTTCAGCGTCACATTGTCGTGGGTGCCGGTGTAGCACACGGAATCCACGGGATACAGGTGGGGCAGGTAGTCACTTTCTTCCCGGGAGTCGAAGGCAAATTCGATGACCTTCATGCCGGGATAGCCGGAGGACAGCTGCAGCTGCCGGACCTCTTGGGTAACATAGCCCAAGTCCTCCGCAATGAAGTCCAGCTCAGGCAGTGCCTTTTGAATGGCACCGATGAAATCCATGCCGGGACCCTTGACCCAGCAGCCATTCTTGGCGGTGTCGTCCCCGGCGGGGACGGCCCAGTAGCTTTCAAAGCCCCGGAAGTGGTCGATGCGGATCACGTCATAAAGCTTGGCGGCAGCACTGAGGCGCTTGACCCACCAGAGATAGTCTGTATCATGCATTTTTTGCCAGTCGTAGATGGGATTGCCCCAGAGCTGGCCGTCGGCAGTAAAGGAATCGGGGGGACAGCCGGCCACCACCTCGGGACGGCGGCTCTCGTCCAGCTGAAACAGCTCGGGAGCAGCCCAGACATCGGCGGAATCCAGCGGGACATAGATGGGCACGTCACCGATGATGCGGATGCCCTTTCCGTTGGCGTAGCTGCGCAGGGCCTTCCACTGGCGGTCGAAGATGTACTGCAGGAAATACTGGAAGGAAACTTCCTCAGAAAGCTGCGCCCGCTTTTCTGCCAGCGCGGCAGCGTCGTGGAGCTTCAGTGCCTCGGGCCACTGGAGCCAAGGCTTGCCGCCGTTTTCCGCTTTCAGGGCCATGAAAATGCTGAAATCTGCCAGCCAGCTTTCATTTTCCGCAACGAAAGCGGCGTAAGCGGCTTCGGGAACGAAGCGGTCAAAGGCCAGCTTCAAAACGCGGCTGCGGTTATTGTAGAGAATGCCGTAGTCCACCCGGGTCTCGGTGCTGTTCCAGCGGATGGCGGTGATCTCCTCTGCTTTCAGCAGCCCATCTTCCACCAGCGTATCCAGATCGATAAGATAGTGGTTGCCGGCGCAGGCGGAGAAGGACTGGTAAGGGGAATCGCCGTAGCCGGTAGGCGTCAGGGGCAGGATCTGCCAGTAGCTCTGGCCTGCGGCCTCCAGAAAGTCCACGAAGGCGTAGGCCTGTTTTCCCATGGAGCCAATGCCATAGGGCCCCGGCAGGGAAGAAATATGCATCAAAATGCCGCTTTCACGCATTGTAGGTTCTCCTTTGATGTTTAAGATATAGGAAGCGGCGCAGCCGCCTTGGCCCCCTCCCTGAGGGAGCTGGCAAAAATCTTTGATTTTTGACTGGGGGAGTGTATTTTTAACGAGAGAACACTCCCTCCGTCTCCGCTTCGCGGAGCCACCTCTCCTCTGTACTAAGTGTCCGTAAGCTGCGTTGCGGCAACGGTCACTAAGCCTCAAAGAGGGCGGCAGGGTGCTGCCGCATCGGTGCGCAGTACAAGTCGATTTACCTTCCCATTATACACATCCCCGCCGTGGTTTTGCAATCCCCATTTTCACAAATGGTGGAAAAACCGCCGTCCATGAGAACGGCGGCAGCATTCAGGGTGTCATTATTTCCCGGCGGTACTCCCGGGGGGAGGCACCGAAGGTCTGGCGAAAGGCACGGTAGAAGGTGGAGTGGTCGGTGTAGCCCACCATGCGGCCCGCTTCTTCGATGGCGGTGCCGCAGCGGATCAGCTCTCTGGCAGCTTCCATCCGACGGTGGGTCAGGTACTGATGGAAGGTACCGTTGGTTCTGCGCTGAAACAGCTGGGTGATGGTGGATACGCTTACCTGAAACTGGGCGGAAATACGGCGCAGGGTCAGTCTCTGGCTCAGATTTTCGTCGATGTAGGCGCAGATCTGGTTCAGCAGATCCTGCTTGCGGCTGTCTTGGGGGCGGGCCATCAGCATGGTCGCATTCTCTGTTTTCTTGGCGGCCCAGTTTTCCGGATTTTTATATTCGTCGGACAGATACAGGGTCTGGCCGTTGGGAGCGACAACGATGAAGGGCCGGTTTTCGGCGGTCTGGTTTTCCTTGCTCACAGGGCATGCCCTCCTTAGGCAGATAGAATCGGCAAAAGCGTCTGTTAACCGCCCGGGCAATGGCTGTTTCACAAAATCAATGGAAGGAAGAAGTGTGAATCCCAGACGGTTAACAGGCGCTTTTGAGGGGTGGGGGAAAGAAAGGGCGGCGGCGAACCGCCGCCCTTTGCGGAATTGAAAAAAGAGGAAAATTACTTGCCCAGCTTAGCAGCCTTCCACTCAGCCATCTTAGCGCGGACATCCTTGTTGATGTTCCAGATGAAGGTGAAGCAGCTCCAGGAGCCCAGAGCAGCGATCAGGGGGAAGCCCAGAACCATGAGCTTGATGCCC
>JAFSCK010000042.1 GCA_017436785.1 Oscillospiraceae bacterium
CAGAGGAATTGGCATCCGACGGAAAGACCCCCTTGTTCTTTGCCAAAGGAGATAAGCTGCTAGGTGTCATTGCCGTAGCGGACGTGGTAAAGCCTACCAGTGCACAGGCAATTGCGGAGCTTTCCGGTATGGGAATTGAAGTGGTTATGCTCACCGGAGACAACTTAAGAACAGCCGAAGCCATCCGCCGTCAGGTGGGTGTTGACTGGGTGGTAGCAGAAGTCTTCCCCCAGGATAAGGAGCAGGAGATCCGCCGTTTGCAAAATGAGGGCAAAAAGGTAGCCATGGTAGGTGACGGCATCAACGATGCTCCGGCTCTGGCAAGAGCGGATGTAGGCATTGCCATCGGCGCAGGCACAGACATTGCCATGGAATCGGCAGACATCGTTCTGATGAAAAGCGATCTGCTGGATGTAGTTACTGCCATTCAGCTGAGCAAGGCAACAATCAGCAACATCAAGCAAAATCTGTTCTGGGCTTTTATCTACAACATCATCGGCATTCCGGTGGCAGCGGGACTATTCTTCCTGCCCTTTGTCCTGAAGCTGAATCCTATGATCGGCGCTTTTGCCATGAGCTTCAGTTCCGTATTCGTGGTAACCAACGCCCTGCGGCTGAGGTGGTTCAAGCCGAAGCATATCACCAATAAAAACAACAGCGCCGCTGAAACAGTATCGGCGCAAACAGAAACGGAAGGAGAGATTCCAATGGAGAAGCTTTTGAAAATTGAAGGCATGATGTGCAACCACTGTGTGATGCATGTTCAGAAGGCCCTGGCAGCCGTTCCCGGTGTTGCAGAAGTAACTGTAAGTCTGGATGAAAAGGCCGCAACGATGAAGCTGAATCAGAATGTAACTGACGAAGTATTCAAGACTGTCATTGAAGATGCAGGGTATCAGCTTACTGAAATTATCTGAGAAGAAGAATGTCCGCCGTGCGCTTTGCATCGGCGGACATCGTTTACTCTTCGATTAGTTCTTCTAACTTGGTTTTGTCTGTAAGTTCGATCGTGCCACGGGAGAGCTTGACCATTCCTTCGTTCTGAAAGAATTTGAGCATTCGGGTGATGACCTCACGGTGAGAACCAAGATGGTTGGCAATAGCTTCGTGTGTAATTTTCAGCGTGTCGCTGTTCTCGATTGCGGTTTCTTCCAGGAGGAAGGCGGCAACACGCTTGTCAAGGCTCTTCCACATGATCTGTTCAATCAGCCACATAACATCGGAAAAGCGGTTGGCCATCAGTTCGTTTGTGTAGTTTGCCACCGGTGCTGACTCTGCCATAATGCTCTGATAGACCTCTACGGGAATGATCCAAAGATCGGTGTCCTTTTCTGCCTCAATAGTGATGTCAAACTGAATGGAGCGCATCATACAGGATGCGGAAAACAGACACATATCCCGATCAAACAAACGGTAAATGGTGATCTCCCGTCCTTCATCGGAAAGAATATAGGCACGAAGCTGACCTGACTTTACGAGCAAAAGTCCTGTGCAATCATTGCTGCCGTTGTGGATCACCGTTCCTTTTTTTACCGTGCGGGTAATCAGCGTGCCGAGGATTTGTCCTTGGTGAACAGCATTTAATTTATTCCAAATGGGAAAATAGTTTTGAAATTCCATATAATCCATCCTATCCTTATCTGCTTGTAAGTAGGGAGCAGATGAGGAATATGTTTTTTATTTATTATACACGATTTGCCTCAAATTTTCAATATAGTGTTCGTTTTTGTGTGATGTCATCACGGAAAGGAAATAATAAATGCGGTATACTATGGTCAGTAAATGAGAAGGAGGGCGTAAAAATGAAAATTAATGATTGGCTCCGTCCACTGTTGTTTGCCATAGGCGGTGCGCTTGTGGGACTTGGATATTATTATGCCGTTGGTTGTTCAACGGGTAGCTGTCAGATCACATCAAATCCTATTATTACTATGATCTATATGGGAGTTATAGGACTATTGCTCTCGGGACTTTTCGGAAAGGGGTGTGACGGTAAATGCAATATGTGATCGCATTTCTTGAAGGTATTATAACCTTCATTTCACCATGCCTGCTCCCAATGCTGCCGATCTATATCTCCTATTTTGCAGGCGGTGGTGAACGGACTACGAGCAAAACGCTGAAAGGAGCGATCGGCTTCGTTACCGGCTTTACCGTGGTGTTCGTGATGCTCGGAGCACTTGCGGGAACGGTAGGAAGTTTCTTAAGAGAGTATCAGACTGCCGTTAATATTGTCTCAGGCCTTATCGTAGTGTTCTTCGGTCTTAGCTTCCTCGGTGTGTTCAAATTGAACCTATTCCGAGGTGGAGGCAAATCGGTTAAAACCGATAATATGGGATTTTTCCCAGCACTGCTTTTCGGCATAGTATTCTCCGTCGGTTGGACGCCTTGCGTGGGAGCGTTTCTTGGTTCGGCGCTGATGCTGGCATCCCAACAGGCACATATCGTAGAAGGTATGCTGATGCTTTTGGCATATTCGCTGGGACTTGGCATACCGTTCGTTCTCAGCGCGGTGCTGATTGATTATCTGAAATCGGCATTCAACTGGATCAAGAAAAACTACAAGGTTATCAATATCGTCAGCGGCAGTTTGCTCGTTGTAATCGGTATTCTGATGGCAACGGGAATGCTCGGACGGTTTCTGAGTCTTCTCGGGTAAGGAGGAACTATGAGCAAGAAGAAAAACATAATTATACTTGTGTTGGTGTTCGTTCTTTTGATCGGCGGTGCTTCGGTGCTTTATACGCAGCTTAGCAAAAATGATACTCCTGACGGGCTGCTAGTTCAGGGAGATCAAAATAAGAATGATAACGAAAGTCAAAGCGACAGCTCGGGTACAGGTGACACGGAACAACAACTGACCAAGGCCCCCGATTTCACTGTTTATGATGCATCGGGGAATAAAGTCAATCTGTCTGATTATATTGGGAAGCCGATCGTGCTGAATTTCTGGGCAAGCTGGTGCGGCCCTTGCCAAAGCGAGATGCCTGATTTCTACGAAAAATATCTGGAGCTTGGCAATGAGATCCATTTCTTAATGGTCAATATGACCGGCGGCCGCGAAACACTAAGCTCCGCAAAAGCGTTTATTTCAGAGAAAGGATATACTTTCCCTGTGTTCTATGATACAGACTCCGATGCGGCAACCACCTATAGTGTGTATTCGCTGCCCACCACATACTTTATCGATGCAGAAGGATATCTTGTTGCACAGGCAACCGGTGCTATCTCTGCGGATACGCTCCAGCGTGGGATTGATATGATTAAATGAAACAAGACACCCCGTCTTTTTTGGGGTGTCTTGTTTCTTTGTTTTAATATTACCGCCGATGTTTGTTGTTTATAAGGTCACCATAGACAGGGGTGGCCAAACCGAAACCACCGGATACGGTGAGAATCTGGCCGGTGGTGTAGGCAGAGGCGTCGCTGGCGAAGTAGACTACTGCTTCTGCAATTTCCTCCGGCAGACCGATTCTGCCAAGAGGGATATGCCGCAGGAATAGACCACGGAATTCCTCTGAAAGATTCTTCTCCACCGCTTCCGTTGCGGTCATACCGGGAAGGACGGCGTTACAGCGAATATTATTCTTAGCCTCGTGGACGGCGATAAGCTTTGTCAGATAGTTGATTGCTGCCTTGCTGGTACCGTAGGCAACCTGGGAGATATCCGGTACAAGACCGCCCACAGAGGAAATATTGATGATACTGCCTCCCTGCTTTTCCATATGTTTGGCCGCAGCCTGACTTGCCATAAAGACGCTTCTCAAGTTCATATTGACTGTGTCCAAAAATACCTGCGGATCCGTATTGGCAAAATCCAAATCCTTGCCGGGACTGGATGTGCCGAAATTGTTAACCAACACATCGATACGGCCTGCATCCTTTACCACATCTTCGACCATAGAAGTGAAGGTCTCCGGCTTCGTGGCATCATTGTATACATAATTTACGCCATCTAAAGTATCTGCGATCTCCTGCGCCCGTTCCAAATTCCGGGCTGCCATATAGACCTTAGCACCTTCTTTTGCGCATTTCTTTACGCAGGCAAGGCCGATACCCCTGGTAGATGCGGTGATCAATACAACTTTATCCTTTAATCTCATTTGGATGCTCCTTTGTTACGAATTCTGGGAAGGAAGAGTACAGCTGCGATACCGGTGGCAATGCAGATTAGCTCCACAATTGCCAGCAAGTGGATTGATCGGACTGCGGCATCCGCGCCTGTTGCTCCACCTGCAATCAGTCCGGTGATCTGATTGGTAAACAGGGGCACGAATACCGCCACACCGAAAGGTGCGGCAAGATCCCGGAACAGTCCGTAGGTGCCTGTGCCCGCTCCTGCTTCCTGCTGCGGCAGTCCGGACAGCGCCACCTTCATAAAGATCGTGCCGTTGCCGCCCAGACCAAATCCCAAAATACCCAAGCTTGCCATCAGCAGCAGGACGGAGGTTGCTTCAGAGAATAAAAACAGGATACCGCAGCCAATGCCGGTCAAGATCAGCGAGCCGGTAAGCATATGCTTTGGTTCAAACCGGTCTGCCAAAGGGCCTAAGATCATCGCACCCAACGACATACCCACATACATCACGGAGATGGCATAGCCGGATATTGCGGTATTATCCGGTTGGGTGTAATTGACAAAGACGATGGTATTGGTCATATTTGCCTGCATCAGCCCCTGGGTCAGAAACAGGGCGATGACACTGAGAAAAAATGCACTCCGCTTCATAAAACTGCCTGGCAGGATAGGGTGCACCGCTTTTCTTTCCGCTGCGCTCAACCCCAGAAGGCTAATGGTTGCGGCAACCAACACGCCCAGGAATGCCTTTGATGTCCAGCCGAAATTCTGCCCGAAGGAGGGAACGCACAGTAGTAAGCTGAAGAAGATCAGCACCAGCACAGCACCGATCCCGTCAAAGTTCTGAAGCGGCCGTCTCTGGGAGTCCTCTTTTCCCGCAGTTAATGCACAGGCAACGAAAGTGACGGCGCAGATTGCTACACAGACCCACAGCATCACGCGCCAGTTGTAGGCAGAGATGATCAGACCGCCCAGTGTGGGTCCAAAAATAACGGAGGCACTGGAGATCAGCATATACAAGGAAAAACCCTTCGCCACTTGGTTGGGAGGAAAATTCGTGACGATATAGGCCATGATCACCGGGGTCATAGCGGCAGTACCAATGCCTACGACGAATCGGGCCACCGTCATAAACACGAGGGAATTTGCCAATGCTGACAGCACATTTCCCAATGTAAAGACGGCAATTCCAAGAAGCAGGGTCCTTTTGCGCCCGATCACATCGCCCACCTTTCCCAAAATCGGTGCACAGGCGGCGGTGGACATAGCCTGTGCCAGGGCTGTCCAGGTGGTGTTGTTGTAGGCAATGCCAATGTCCTGTACAAAGGACGGTCCCAGAACCGTAGAAAAGCCGCCAACAATTCCTATTAGAAACGCAGCCAATGCGTATGGAATAAAGCCTTTTTTGTAAGCGTTGTTCTGTTCCATTTTTGCACCCCTTTTGCGGTAGTATGCCCTGCTTTGTATGCATTATTTACACTTCTCGGGACATACTCCCATTAGAAGGAGGAATTCCATGAAACAGAAATTTTATATCTGCAGGCATTGCGGCAATATCGTCGCCATGATTCGCGATAAGGGTGTTCCGATTATGTGCTGTGGTGAAAAAATGCACGAGATGAAGCCGGGCACGACGGAGGCTTCCGGAGAGAAACACATCCCTGTTTATGAGCTGGATGGCAATGTTGTTCATGTGACAGTGGGATCGGTGGAACATCCTATGAATCAGGAGCACTATATTGAATGGATCTGCCTGGAATCCGAGCACGGGATTCAGTACGTCCATCTGGACCCGGATGACGAGCCACGAGCAAAATTCGCTCTTTGTGAAGGGGATGAAGTCCGGGCAGTCTACGCATTTTGTAATCAACACGATCTTTGGAGGAATTAAGTTATGTCTATGATCAACAAGGAAATTTCCGATTTTCGCACCTATGCCTACCACGAAAATGATTTTAAGTTTGTGAGCAAGGAAGATATCTTAGGTAAATGGAGCGTATTTTTCTTCTATCCCGCCGACTTTACCTTTGTGTGTCCCACGGAGCTGGAGGACCTGGCGGACAAGTATGAGCAGTTCAAGGCCATTGGCTGTGAGGTCTATTCCGTGTCCACCGATACCCATTTTGTCCACAAGGCATGGCACGATGCCTCTGACCGGATCAAGAAGTTAGGCTACCCCATGCTGGCTGACCCCACCCATAGCATTTCCAAGGACTTTGAGGTGCTGATTGAGGCCGACGGCCTTGCAGAGCGCGGTACTTTTATTATTAATCCTGAGGGCAAGATCGTAGGCTATGAGGTAACTGCCGGCAATGTGGGCAGAAATGCTGAGGAGCTGCTGCGCAAGGTGCAGGCTTGCCAGTTTGTCCACGCCCACGGCGATCAGGTCTGTCCTGCCAACTGGAAGCCCGGCGCGGAAACCCTGAAGCCCAGTCTGGATCTTGTGGGACAGCTTTGATGGAGAATTTATACGATGTGATCGTAGTCGGCGGTGGCCCTGCGGGACTCACCGCTGCCCTGTATCTGGCCCGGGC
>JAFSCK010000028.1 GCA_017436785.1 Oscillospiraceae bacterium
TCGGTGGACTTGGCACCGCGGGCACGCATGGAGGTAAAGGCAGCGTGGCCGGGGGTATCCAGGAAGGTGATCATCTGGCCGTCCACATCGACAGTATATGCACCGATGTGCTGGGTGATGCCGCCAGCCTCGCCGGAGGTGACGGAGGTCTTCCGGATGGCATCCAGCGTGGAGGTCTTACCATGGTCAACGTGGCCCATGACAACGACGACGGGAGCCCGGGTCTCCAGCTCTTCTGCGGAGTCAACGTGATCGTCGATGATCCGCTCCTCAATGGTGACGGTGACTTCCTTCTCCACCTTGCAGCCCATTTCGGTGGCCACAAACTCGGCGGTATCGTAATCGATGGTCTGGTTGATGCCGGCCATGACACCGTTCTTCATCAGGCATTTGATGACCTCACCGGCGGTCTTCTTCATCCGGGAAGCCAGCTCGCCAACGGTGATCTCGTCGGGGATCTTCACGGTAACGGGAGCCTTCCGGGCGACCTCCATCTGGAGGCGGCGCATCTTCTCCTGCTCCTCGTTGCGGGACTTGTTGCCCTTGAAGTTGCCCTTCTGCTGCTTGTTCTGCTGCTTGCCCTTGCCGCCGCCGATGCGCTGCTTGCCGCCCTGATAGTTCTGGACCTTCTCGGAAACCAGATTGTCAACATCGGCAAAGCGGTTGGCGTTGACCTGCACGGCAGAGGTGTCCACCACGCGGCGTTCCCGCTTGCGCTCGGGCTCCTTGGGCTTTTCGGGCTGGGGAGCGGCCTGCTGCTGGGCAGCGGGACGGTTATTATTATTCTGGGGACGGTTCTGGTTCTGACCCTGAGGACGGTTGCCCTGATTCTGGGGACGGTTACCCTGCTGGGGGGCCTTGGGGGCTTCTGCCTTAGGAGCCTCAGCCTTGGGGGCGGGCTTCACAGCGAAGACCTGCTCCAAGGACTTGATCTGGTTCTTCTGGGTCATATAATCGAAGACCACGTTCAGCTCAGCGTCGGTCAAAACCTGAGAGTAGGACTTGGGCTTCTCCATAAACTTGCCGATGATCTCGGAGATCTCTCTGGGAGCCACGCCGAAATCGGTCGCAACTTCCTTCACGCGATACTTAACAAAACTCATTCTATAAACGCACCTCCATGATGTGAAATGCAGAATGTAGAATGCAGAATGCAAAATTGCGTTGCAGCCTAATTTTGCATTTTGCATTTAGCATTTTGCATTTGTCAGCCCGTTATGGGCTGTTCTGTCGGTTTAAACTTACTTCTTTTTTCCCATCCGCACATTGCGCTTATGGGCTTTGGCCTCTGCCTGACGTTTTTTGGCTTTGGCAGCCTTTTGGGTCAGGACTTCCAGAGAAGCCTTATATTTTTCCGGCTCACCCAGAGCCTTTACCAGTGCCAGCGCCAGCTGTACATCGGTGATGGCGGCGATGGCAAGGCTGGTCCTGCCTACCACGAAGCCCATCTCCTCTTTGGTGCAGCCAAGGCGGATGCACTGCTGCTCCGTGCCTGCGGCGAAGGACTTGGCCCGGCGCCAAGTGTGGTCGGAGGCATCCCCGGCCACCAGAATCACATAGGCTTTTCCGGTTCGGGAAATGGCGCCCACCGGCTCCTCACCCAGCTCGGCCATGCCGCCCTTCCGGGCAAGGGCCAGATAATTCAAGGCCTTATCCATGGCTTGCCTCCATTTCCTTCTGGAGCCGTGCGTAGACATCCTCGGGGATCTCTACTTCCAGACTCCGCTCCAAGGACTTGGAACGGATGGCCTTTTTCAGACACTCCATATTGGGGCACAGGTAAGCGCCGCGGCCATTCATCTTGCCGCCGAAATCCAGATTGACGTTTCCTTCCGGAGTACGCACTACCCGGATCAGCTCCCGCTTCGCCCTGCGCTCACGGCAGCCCATACACTGCCGCTGGGGGATCTTCTTCTGCATTTGGACTACCTCCTTTAATGCCTCCCCCCAAGGACAATGTCATTGCATTAAGAGACTCGTAGGGTGCGGATATATCCGCACCGGGCAGTTTCGACAATTGAGCGTTTTATTCTTTCAGCTCAGTTTTTCGGAGGTGCCCGGTTGAGATATATCTCAACCCTACATAGGTTTTCTTAACTTGTCGGCATTGCCTCTCAAGGGGAGCCTTTTTTATTCTTCGACGCTCTCTTCGGCCTCTTCTGCAGCTTCTGCTACAGGCTCGGCCTGAGAGGCGGGCTTGATATCGATCTTATAGCCGGTGAGGCGGGCTGCCAGACGGGCGTTCTGACCCTCCTTGCCGATGGCGAGGGACAGCTGGTCATCGGGAACGACAACACGGCAGGCCTTCTGACCGGGCACCAGAATGACGGACAGCACGTCGGCGGGGCTCAGCGCAGCCCGGACGTACTCGCAGGGATCCTCGGACCAGACAACAATGTCGATCTTCTCGCCGTGGAGCTCCTCCACGACAGCGCCCACACGGCCGCCCCGGGGACCGACACAGGCACCCACGGGATCGATGCCCTCCATGGTGGCGCGAACGGCCATCTTGGAACGGGAACCGGCCTCACGGGCGATGTTGCGGACCTCCACCTGACCCTCTGCGATCTCGGGGGTCTCCAGCTCGAACAGGCGGCGGACCAGATTTGGGTGGGTACGGGACACATGGACCAGAGGACCGCGGTTTGCCTTATGGACCTCCAGCACATAGACCCGGATGTGGTCGCCCTCGGCGTAGGTCTCGCCGGGGATCTGCTCAGAGGAGCGCAGCACAGCATCGGAGGTCTCGTTGCCCTGACCGATGCGGACGAACATATCGCCGGTGTTGGGATCGATGCGCAGCACGGTGCCGGTCAGCAGCTCCTGTGCCTTGTTGGAATAGGATTCGTAGACCACACCACGCTCTGCCTCGCGGATGCCCTGAATGACCACCTGCTTGGCAGTCTGGGCGGCGATGCGGCCGAACTTGGCGATGTCCACGGGGATGGCAACGGTGTCGCCCACGTTCAGGTTGGGGTTGTAGCGGCGGGCGGTGTCGATGTGAATTTCCAGAGCCACATCCTCCAGCTCCTCTACAACGGTCTTGACCACGTGCATGCTCAGGCCTTCCTCACTGAGGCTGACCACAACATTGTCGGCGGGAACGTCCCGGCGGTCTTCCCGGTCTTTGCGGTATGCGTTGGTGAGGGCCTGCTTCAGACGCTCTACCATATAATCAACGGGGATACCCTTGATCTTTTCCAGCTCCCGCAGGCTGGCGAAGATCTCTGCACCGATGTTTACCTTGGGTGCTTCGGGCTGCTTCTTGGCATTCTTTCTGGGTGCCATTTCTACTTTCCTCCTAATTAAAACTCAACGCGGAGCCGCACCAGTGCGACTTCGGATTTTTCAAAGGTGATGGTTTCTTTTCCGGCTTCTACGGTAACTTTTCCGTCCTCATAGCCACGGAGCACACAGGGGATCTCCTTCAGGCCGTTCCGGGGACGGTAGAGCTTGACGGTGATGTTGCTTCCCATGAACCGCTCGAAATCGGAGGGCCGCTTCAGTGCCCGTTCCAGACCGGCGGAGCAGACCTCGAAGTGATAGGAGCCTTGGATGGGGTCCTTCTCATCGAGGATGGGGTCCACGGCACGGGAGATGGCTTCGCAGTCGTTGATGTCCACGCCGCCCTCCTTGTCCAGATACAGCCGCAGGAAATACTCGCTGCCCTCCCGGACATACTCCACATCCCACAGCTCGCAGCCGTGCTGCTTGACGATGGGTTCGGCAAAGCTTGCAACCAATTCGGTCACTTTCATCTGCACATATTCCTTTCTTAAGTCAAAAGACTAACAAGAAAGAGAGGCGCGTGCGCCTCTCTTTGCCTACTTACTTACTATTTACATGGGTATTATACCACCGCCGGGGCAAGATTGCAAGGGTTTTTCTTCATAATTTCCGACGATATTTTAACATTTTCGTGAATATTTTATCCGAAACCCCACAAAACGCATCTGTAGGGGAGGGAAACGAAATACATGTCATTGCGAGCCAGTGCGCACTGCGACTCGCTAAGAGCCGCCTTCGGCGGTTGCTCGCTTGCACAGTGCTGCGGCACTAGACTGGCGTGGCAATCTCCTCCGTCGAAGGGGATTGCCACGTCGCCGCCTGCAGGCGGGTCCTCGCAATGACATAACGAATTTACTTGGTCAGCACTGCCACGCCGTAAGCGGGCAGGGTCAGACTGGTGCCTTCCATGGTGACGGCTTCCTCACTGACGGACAGGGAGGCGGCCAGCGTCCATCCGTCATAGGCAGACAGATCAACGGCAGCAGCTTCCGGCGCGATGTTCATGAGGATGATGTAGCTTTCTTCGTTCCAAGTCTTCCGGAAGGCGCTGACGCAGCCCACATTCAGCTGCTTTTCCTCGGTGGTCTTGCCGTGGGAGATCACCGGCAGGGCCTTGCGGATGGCGATGGCCTGACGGTAGTAGTTGTAAATGGACAGGTCGTTCCCCTTCTGCTCCTCCAGAGAACCAAAGGGATAGCTTTCGGGAAGCTCGCAGTCCGGGGGCGGGTTGGGGGTGCCGTTATCCCGGGCGGCATTCCAGTACATAGGGGCCCGCTTGGAGGGGTCGTTGTCACCGCCCAGCATACCGATCTCCTCGCCATAGTAGACAAAGGCGCTGCCGGACATAAACAGGTTCATGGCACCGGCCAGCTTGGTCTTATTTTCATCCCGGGAGACGAAGCCCGCAATGCGGCCCACATCGTGGTTCGAAAGGAAGGGGGCGTCGATATAGCTGGGATTGGCGCCGGAATAGGCCTTGTCCGCCTTTTCCAGTGCCTGTGCATAGGTGGGGATCTGGGAATCGTTGCCGGCATTGCGCAGAATGGTGACGATCTTGCCGCCGGAGGTGCCGAAGGGGAAGTCAAAGAGGCTGGTGATGCCGCTGGTGTAGTAATCCGTCACCGCGCCGAAGCCGTCCCAGACCTCTGCCACCAAGTAGGCATCCTCCTTATAAGCGGTGGCAGTCTCTTGGATCCAAGACAGCACATCCACGTTCATGGGGGTATTGCCGGAGTAGAACTCCTTGGCAGCATCTAAACGGAAGCCGGAAACGCCCATGCCCAGCCAGTAGCTGATAATGGCATCGATCTCTTGCCGCACAAGACCGTTTTCCAGCCGCAGGTCCGGCATATCCGGGGAGAATTTTCCCTCATAGTACCAGTTGGTTCCGGTAACTTGGTAGTACCAAGTGGCCTCCTGCTCCTGAGAGAAGTAGTAATAATCCAGATAGGGACATTCCTCGCTGCTGGGCGCCTTTCCCTCGGGCAGAGCACGCAGGTAGTCGCAGGCGGCAGTAAACCAGTGGTGGTCGCTGCCGGTGTGGTTCAGCACCAAATCCATGATCACATGGATATCCCGCTCTTCACACTCTGCCAGCAGCTCCCGGAAGTCATCCAGAGAGCCGTAGGCGGGGTCGATGGCGTTGTAATTGGACACATCATACTTGTGATAGGACCGGCTGGGGTGGATGGGCATGAGCCAGATACCGTTAATGCCCAGCTCCTGCAGGTAATCCAGCTTGGAAATGACGCCCTTCAGGTCGCCTATGCCGTCGCCGTTGGAATCGCAGAAGGAATAGACGAAGATTTCGTACCAAGTCCGGTAATTGTCATCGGGACTGGTGCCCAGCTTGCTGATCTCGGCCAGCGCAGCCTCCGTTTTGGACAGCTGGGGTGCAGAGGCACAGCCGGACAGCAGCAGAAGGGCCAGTAAAAGGGACAGAAGTTTTTTCATTCAAAATCGTCCTTTCCAAAAAATAATGTCATTGCGAGCCACTGTGCCGCAGCACGTACAGAGCGCAACCGCCGAAGGCGGCTCTTAGCGCGTCGTAGTGCGCACACTGGCCCTCCGTCAAAGGGGATTGCCACGTCGCCGCCTGCAGGCGGCTCCTCGCAATGACAGTGCGTTTATTCCTTTCCTTCCTTCTCCGCGTTGATGGCATCCCAGTTGCCGCGGTTGGCCCGGATGGTCATGGTTCGGACCTCGGCGGCCAGCCCGTCGGTGATCTGACCGGGGGTCAGCCGCCAGCGCCAGTTGAAGCCCACGGTGCCGGGCTGATTCATCCGGCAGGTGTTGGGCAGACCCAGATGGTCCTGAATGGGGATGATGCAGTCCTTTGCGACGCTGGTCATGGCGCAGTTCAGAACAGCCTTGTACATCCGCTTTTCGGCGATGTCGAAATTGCCGAGGTAAGCGCGCAACTGGGCCTTGGCTTCCTTGGAAAGGCCTGCGTACCAGCCTGCCAGCGTTTCGTTGTCGTGGGTACCGGTATAGACCACGCAGTTTTGGTTGTAGTTCTGGGGCCAGTAGTCGTTGGACAGGGCGATGTCAGCAGGGTCCACGGCAAACTGCAGCACCTTCATATTGGGATAGCCGCTGTCGCGCACCAGCTGGCGGACACCCTCGGTCATCAGGCCAAGGTCCTCGGCAATGACTTCTACATCGCCCAGACGGCGGCGGATGGTGTGGAACAGGTCCATGCCGGGGCCCTTCTCCCAGTGGCCGAACTTGGCGCTGGCCTTGTCCGCAGGAATGGAGAAATACTCGTCAAAGCCCCGGAAGTGGTCAATGCGTACCACGTCGTAGAGCTTGAAGGAGTGCCACATCCGGGTGACCCACCACTCATAGCCGGTGGCCTTGTGGAGATCCCAGCGGTACAGGGGGTTGCCCCAGACCTGACCGTCCTCGGCAAAGGCATCGGGGGGGCAGCCGGCGATGGAGGAGCTTTCGTTGTGCTCGTCCAGCTGGAACAGCTCGGGATGTGCCCAAACGTCGGCACCGTCGGGGGAAACGTAGATGGGGATGTCGCCGACGATCTTAATGTGGTTGTCGTTGGCGTATTTTTTCAGCTTGGTCCACTGCTGGTCGAACTTGAACTGCAGATATTTCTGGAACTCTACGTCAAAATACAGCTCCCGGTTGTAGTAATCCAGCGCGAAGCCCCAGTGCATCCGAATATCCTCAGGCCATGCCCGGAAGGGGACCTCCTTGAAGAAGGCCTTCAGGGCCATGAACAGGGCATAGTCGTTGAGCCACCAGTGGTTGTCGTTGCAGAAGGCCTGATAATCGGGATTCCGGCTGATGTTGCTGCGCTCATAAGCCTTGTGCAGCAGGGCAAAGCGGTTTTCGTGAAGCTTGTCGTAGTCCACCTTGGCGGGATCAGAGCCAAAGTCCACAGCATCGCACTCTTCTCTGGTGAGCACGCCCTCCTCAATGAGGTCCTCCAGAGAGATCATGTAGGGATTGCCCGCAAAGGCGGAGTAGGCCTGATAGGGAGAATCGTCGCTGCCGCCATGGGAGGTGGAACCCAGAGGCAGGATCTGCCAGTACCGCTGACCGGCCTTTACCAGCCAGTCCACGAACTCGTATGCGGCCTTGTCAAAGCAGCCGATGCCATATTTGCTGGGCAGGCTGGTGATGGACAGAAGAACACCTGCGTAACGCTTCATAAATGAAACACTCCTTATTTATTTAGTGTACGTTTCAAAAAAAGTATAGTGTTTTTTCCGGGAAAGGTCAATGTTCTGATAGATTCGCAATCAAAACTCAGCGTTAGTGACAAAACAGAAAGGACATTTTTGTGCAGATAGTCCTCTGATGCGGAGCACAATAAAAAAGGCGAAGATTCCTCTCAATGTCATTAAGTAAGAAATCTGATGTAGGGTTGAGATATATCTCAACCGGGAACTCCCGAAAACTGAGCGTAAAAAATAAACGCCCAATTATCGAAACTGCCCGGTGCGGATATATCCGCACCCTACAATCTTGCTTAATGACATTGAGATTCCGCTCCGCCCTTTGGGTGATTTACTTGCGCTCCGGCACCAGCATGGGGGTCATCAAGGGTTTTTCGAACAGGGTCACGAACCGCTGGCATTTTACCAGAAAGGCGTAGTAGACGTTATACCCGCAGCCGAACATAGTCTCCACATTGGCCATGCCCTTGGCGAGGATCACATCGGCACCTTCCAGCGCGGCCTTGGCCTCGTCGCTCAGCAGGTCCAGCTGGGTGCCGGGGACCCGGTTGCCGTTGTCGATGACCTTGAAGGGGATGCCCACGGCCTCAGCATCGGCCCGGGTGGCATCGTTGATGGTGATGGCGCCCCGGACGCAGAAGGTGATGGTCAGGTGGGGGTATTTTTCTGCGATGGCCTCGGCAAAGAGTCGGTCAAAGCCGATCTCCCCTGCGTTGTCCGTCAGGTACAGAAGGGTTTTGCCCGTTTCCAGATCGGCGCAGAACCGGTCATACACCGCCCGGTCCACCGCAAAATCCTTTGCTTTGTTCAGCATTTCTTCCAGCGCTTCAAAGCTGACCTGCCCTTGCAGGGCAGAAAAATCCAGATAGTTGCCCAGAATGGCAAATTGCAGCCCCGCATACACCGGGTCCGCCGCCATGGCGATTTTCTCCCGGATTCTGTCCATCCGTTCCAGCACGAAGCGGTTGGACAGCGCCTTTTCCTCCCGGTAGCGGTCCTGGGGCAGGCCGTAGTGCTTTTCCAGCAGGTCTGCCACCTGGGGGTTGAACCATGGAGAGGCTACATTTTCCGGTGCGGACAGGTACATCCGCAGCATGTCCCGGGCAAAGGCCATGGTCTGCGCCTCCGTGCCTAACGGACGAACCACCTCCAGATTTCTCCGGAGGTGGCACATAAGGCACTGGGAATCCAATGCAACGCTCATATCAGTTGACCTTCAGCTTGACGACGACCTTGACGAAATCGTTGGGAACGTCCAGATGACGGCCGGGCATATGGGCATCCTCGGGGAAGGCCACATAGCAGACACCTTCGTTGATGGTCATGTACTCGAAGGAGCCTGAGTACTTGCCCACGTCCTTAGCTTCATTGAACTCGCCTTCCAGCTTGCAGTCAGCCAGATCTGCCCAGCCCATGACTTCCTTGCCCTTGACGATGTACTGGATGTCCAGATAGTTGCGGTGGGCCTCAGCCAGATCAGGAGCCTTGGTGCTCTGAACAGCCAGGAAGAAACGGTTGCCGTTGGACAGAGGATAGTTCTTCTTGTCCTCGTACTCGGTCAGGGCATTGACAGCGTCGAAGGCCTCGTCGATGCCGGGCAGCAGAGCGGCATACTTCTTAATATCTTTCCAGGGACATACGATCATAGTGATTACTTCCTTTCTTTTCAGCGGAAAATTTCCGCAATGTTACAATAGTTCCTCTGTCATTGCGAGGAGGCCGAAGGCCGACGTGGCAATCTCCCATAAGTCTGCGGATGGTATCGTTGTACGATTCTGCGCGGATCTTTGGAGGGGATTGCCACGCCAGTGTGTGCACTGGCTCGCAATGACATCTATAGGCTTACAATTTCAGCAATTCTTCAAATTTATCAATTTTGGCAACATACCCATCCGGGGTGCCGAAGCCGTAGGTTGCCCAGATGAAGGGGACCTCGGCTTCCACGGTGGCTTCGTAGTCGCCCTGTGTGTCGCCAACATAGGCACAATTTTGGATATTATGTCTTTCCATCAGGGTACGGATGGTCTTTCCCTTGCTGGTACCGGTATCGCCGAAGCACAGATGGCCCTCGATATAGGGGGTCAGGCCCAGCTTGTCCATGCACAGCTCGGGATAGCCGCACTGGCTGTTGCTGACGATAAACAGACGGTACTTTTTCGACAGCTCTGCCACGGTTTCCATAACACCGGGATAGCCGATCTTACACTCGTTTTCAAAGAGGTAGTTGTTTTCCGTCTCCATGCACCGCTCCATGAGATCATAGCGGTCCTTGGGGTCGATGGAGGCAAGGATCACATCGGCGATCTCCGTCATGACCTTGCCGAAGAGGGGCTTTAAGTCCTCGGCGGTGACGCACAGATGCTGCAGGCCCTCTTTTTTCAGCTGGATGTTGTAGCCCTCGGCCACCAGCGCCCGGGAATCCCACAGGGTGCCGTCGATGTCAAAAATCAGGCTGTCAATCTTCATGCTTCCTCCAGATGCCGCTGGATGCGGCCGGTGATCATGTCCAGCGCCACGGTATTTTTACCGCCCTCGGGGACGATGATGTTGGCGTACTTCTTGCTGGGCTCCACATACATTTCGTGCATGGGCTTGACGGTGTCCTGATACTGGCTCAGCACACTTTCCAAGGTCCGGCCCCGCTCGTTGACATCCCGGGCGATGCGGCGGCACAGCCGCACATCGGCATCGGTGTCTACGAAAATGCGGATATCCATCAGCTCCCGCAGGGCCTTGTTTTCAAAGATCAGGATGCCCTCCACGATAATGACCTTTCTGGGAACGATGCGGATGGTCTTATGGGAGCGGTTGTGCTGGGTGAAGTCATACACCGGGCAGTCGATGGCCTCGCCATGGCGCAGCTTGTCCAGATGATGGGCCATCAGGTCCGTTTCCAGTGCCGCAGGCTCGTCGTAATTCAGCTTGCAGCGCTCTTCGTAGGTCAGATCGTCATGCCGCTTGTAATAATTGTCGTGGCTCAGCAGCGTTACATCCTCCCGGAAGGTCTCTATGAGGTTGTTCATCAAGGTGGTCTTGCCGCTGCCGGTACCGCCGGCAATGCCAATGACTAAAATATTATCCATATGGTTTCCCTCTCTATCTTATCGCTACTGTAGGGCGGGGTCATGACCCCGCCCTACAGGATCATTCGGTTTCGTTTAGCCGCTCCCAAGACAGCTGGATCATGGCTTCGTCCTGTGCACTGTTGAGGATTTTCGTTTCTCCTTTGCCGTTTTCCAGCAGACCGGCTGCCAGCAGGCGGCGCCTAGTTTCCCGGGCGGTGCCGCCGCCGCCCTCCAGCAGAACCACGCTTTCTCCCAGCACCCGGGAAATGGCCCGGGCGGCAAAGGGATAGTGGGTGCAGCCTAAGACCAGCGCATCCAGCTTCCCCACATAGGGGCTTAGAATGCGGCGCAGCAGGGCTTCCGTGTCCGCATCATCTACCTTGCCCGCTTCGATGAGCTGCACAAGGCCGGGGGCGGGGATTTTTGTAATGGTGCAGTCCCGGTCAAAGCGGTGCAGCAGCAGGTCGAATTTCTCCTCCCGCAGCGTCACCTCCGTGGCCATGACACCGATGCGTCCCCCGGGGAAATTGTCCGCCGCTACCTTCAGGGCAGGCTCAATGCCGATGACGATGAGCTCCGGGTAAGCTGCCCGGACCTCTTTTACAGCCGCAGCGGTGGCGGTATTGCAGGCGATGACCAGCGCCTTGACGGGATACTGGGTTGTGAGCTTTTGTGCTGCCGCCAGCGTCAGGTCCCGGACTTCTTCGGTGGTGCGGCTGCCGTAGGGGGCATTGGCGGAGTCGCCAAAGTATAGGTACCGCTCCCCCGGCATCAGAGTGCGCAGGTGCCGCAGCACACTGATGCCCCCCACGCCGGAATCAAAGACGGCAATATAATCTGTTTTTTGCATAGTTTCACCTGTTGCGCAGTGCACGTCAAGATTTTTCCGAAGGTTGTCATCCTGAGCGAGCAACGCGAGTCGAAGGATCTACGCACCGAATGCCTGCTAAGCAGTAACGACAGTGCGAAGATCCTTCGACTCCGCTGCGCTCCGCTCAGGATGACAGATTTGCAGGTGCGTTTGTTTTATGATATTTTATATATAGTAGCAAACTTAAGGCGTTCTTGCAATGCTTCATTGACTTTTTCGTGCAATTTTGATATGTTTGAACCATCAAGTTTATGGAGGTTATCCTATGGAACGCTATTTATTTGTCATTGACTATCAGAAGGATTTCGTAGACGGTGCGCTGGGCTTCCCCGGGGCGGAAAAGCTGGACGAAACCATTGCCGCCAAGGTCCGCGAATATGGCAAGGGCCATGTCCTCTTCACCCGGGACACCCATTTTGAAAACTATCTGGAAACCCGGGAGGGAAAGAATCTTCCCGTGGTCCACTGCATCAAGGGCAGTGACGGCTGGCAAGTCTATGGTGAGACCGGCAAGGCGCTGGCGGAAGTGGAGGCTCCCGGTATCGACAAGCTGGTCTTCGGCATGGATGTGACGGACCCGGCCACCGCTGCTGTCCTTCCCGAAACCGCTGACGAGATCGAACTGGTTGGCTTGGTCAGCAACATCTGCGTGGTCAGCAATGCCGTGGTGCTGCAGAGCAAATATCCCGAAGCCACCATTACCGTGGATGCCGCCTGCACCGATTCCTTCGACAAGGGCCTCCATGAGAAGGTGCTGGATGTGCTTTCCGGCTTCCAGGTAAAGGTCGTGGGCCGGTAACCAGAGGATCATTCAAATTCCGCTTCCCGGGCATGGGCCGCACCGGTCCTGCCTGTGGGGGTGGTGCCTGCGTGGCGGTTGTAGGCCCGGGTGAAGGAGGAATAGCTGTGGAAGCCGCACTGGTAGCAGGCCTCCGTGGCCCGCATACCGCCGTCCATCAGCTCTTTTGCCCGGACCAGCCGCTTCTGGGTGATGTACAGATGGACCGTGGTGCCGGTCTCCCGGCGAAACTGCCGCATCATGTGGTATTTGCTGATGAAAAAGGCTCCGGCAATGGCTTCGGCATCCAGGTCCTCGGAAAGATGGGCATCGATATAGCGCAGGATCTCCATGATCCGGGGAGAACGGGGCATCACCGGGCTGGGGCCGAAGGTTTCCTCCTGGGCCTGATTCCGGCCCAGCTGCACCAGCAGCCGCAGCAGGCCCGCATTGCTGAGGATCTCCCGTCCATATCCCTCTTCTTCCAGATCCCGCTCCAGTTTGGCGGCCATCTGGAAGATTTTTTGTCTGGGGCTGTCGGGCAGGCGCAGCACATGGCCCCTCTCTCCGGAGAAGACGGACAGCAGATTGCAGTCTGCTGTGCTTTGCTGCCGCAGGTATTCCGGGGAAATGTAGAGGATGAGCCGCTCGTAGGGGGCATCGGTATCCAGTTCCGGCCGGTGGATGCTGCGGCTGCCGATGAGGACGATATCTCCGCTGCGCAGCAGGTAGCGCTGACCATCGATGAAATAGCCGCCGCTGCCGCTGACAAGAAACAGCACCTTGCAGAACTCATGATAATGGTATTCCACCTGCTCCCCGCCCCGGGAACGCAGATGAAACAGCCGGAAATTTTCCAGCAGATATCCCCGTTTTTCGTATTCGGACATGGTACACCTCCGGCTTTTCTGTCATTGCGAGGAGCAAAGCGACGTGGCAATCCCCGGCAAGCTACCGGACAGTGTCAGCTTAGACTTCAGCGCGGACCTTTGGGGGGATTGCCACGTCGGGCTTTGCCCTCCTCGCAATGACATATTATATAGCAGCACGATTTGCAATAATTATAGCACAGAACGTGTTTTCTTTGCAATCCCTGTGCTGTAGAATAAACTATGAAAAATGCGATAAGGAGTTATCCCCATGAAGAATTTTCTGAAAAATTACAGCTTCATCATCATGATGCTGACAGGCATCGTTGCTGGCTGCATCGCAGGTGCCTGCTTCCCCATGGTCAAGGAGGGCGAAACGGTCATTGAAGCCGGTGCCACCGTTTTAGAGCCTCTGGGCACCGTGTTCATCAATCTGATGTTCTGCATCGTGGTGCCCATGGTGTTCTGCTCCATTTCCTCTGCCATCGCCAACATGGATTCCATGAAGAAGGCGGGCAAGATCATGGGTGTCACCATGGCTACCTTCTGTGTCACCGCAGGCATCGCGGCCCTGATCATGTACGTCATCTGCCGCATCTTCCCTCTGGTTCAGGGACAGTATGAGGTGGTGGAGGGCGAGGTGGGGGCCGGTCTGGGCCTTGCGGACATGATCATCAACTTCTTCACCAAGCCCGACTTCCCCGAGCTGTGGAGCCGCCGGGCCATCCTGCCCCTCATCGTATTCGCCGTCCTCTTTGGCTTCGGCATCCAGATGAACGGCGGTAAGGAGAGCCTGACCGCCAAGCTGCTGGAGGATCTCACCGGCTGCATCATGAAGGTGGTCAAGATCATCACCTTCTATGCCCCCATCGGCTTCTTCGGCTTCTTCGCCACGCTGGTAGCCACCTACGGCCCGGAGCTGATCGGCGACTACGGCCGCACCCTCATCATCTACTATGTGCTGTGCTTCGTGTACATGTTCACCTTCTTCCCCCTCTATGCCCGCTTCGGCGGCGGCAAGGGTGCGGAAAAGGTAATGTTCAAGCATCTGTTTAAGCCTGCCGCTGTCAGCTTTGGCACCTGCTCCAGTGTTGCCACCATCCCCACCAATATGGAGGCTGCCGAGGAGACCGGCATTAGCAAGGACATTTCCGATATCGTGCTGCCCATGGGCGCCACCATGCACATGGATGGCTCCGCCATGTCCGCCATTGTAAAGGTTGCTTTCCTGTTCGGCATCTTCGGCAAGGACTTCGGCACTTGGGAGGCGGTCCTCGCCATCATCGTGGCGGTGTTCTCCTCCGTGGCTATGTCCGGTGTTCCCGGCGGCGGCGGTACCGGCGAGCTGGTGCTGTGCACCATCTTCTTCCCGGATCAGATGGCCATCGCCTACCCCATCGCCATTGCGCTGGGCAATCTGGTAGACCCCCCTGCCACCATGGTCAACGCCGCCGGCGACTACGTGGTCAGCTACATCGTAGCCCGGTTCGTAGACGGCAAGGATTGGCTGCAGAAGCATCTCCAGAAAACAAGATAAAATAAGTAGGGCGCGGATACATCCGCGCCGGGCAGAGTCAACCACTGAGCGGTAAAATAGAAACGCTCAAGTATCGATAGTGCCCGGCGGGGATATATCCCCGCCCTACATTTTTGTATAGGTTCCGTTTACTTCTCCAGAGCCATCAGCTTGTCGATCCGTCTCTGGTGGCGTTCGTCGCCGGAAAATTCGGTGCCGATCCAGGTGTCCACGATCTCCAGAGCCAGATTCTCGCCCACGATACCGGCACCCAGTGCCATCATGTTGGTATCGTTGTGAAGGCGGGTCATCTTGGCGGACCAGACATCGCTGAGCAGGGCGCAGCGGATGCCGTCGATCTTATTGGCGGAAATGGAAACGCCGATGCCGGTGGTGCACAGGACGATGCCCTTGTCGCACTCGCCGGAGGCCACGGCCTTGGCGGCAGCGCCGGCGAACTCGGGATAGTCGCAGGAATCCAGAGAGTAGGTGCCGAAGTCCTTTACCTCATAGCCCTTCTTTTCCAGATGGGCAGCCACCTTGTTTTTCAGCGCAAATGCGCCATGATCACAGCCGATTGCAATTTTCATATATTTTTCTCCTTCGTATAAAGTGATTAGGAATGTCATTGCGAGGAGCGAAGCGACGTGGCAATCCCCATCGTCTAGGGAGATTGCCACACCAGTCTGCGGACTGGTTCGCAATGACATTGCTTGGTTACTACAATATTAAATGACATATCCACCATTCACCGGCAGGACCTGCCCGGTGACGAACTCCGCTTCTGTCAGATATTCCATGGCTTTTGCCACATCCATGGGCTTGCCGTTTCTGCCCACGGGGGATTCCTCTGCCATTTCTGCCAGCACCGCCGGGTCTACACTGGCGCACATATCCGTCAGGATGACACCGGGGGCCACGCAGTTGACCCGGATGCCGCTGGGGCCAAGCTCCTTGGCAAGGGCCTTGGTCAGGGCGATGACGGCACCCTTGGTGGCGGAGTAGGCTGCCTCACAGCTGGCTCCCACCTGCCCCCACATGCTGGAGACCGTGATGATGCAGCCGGAATGCTTTTTTAAAAAGGAAGGCATGGCAGCGTTGACACAGTGGTAGATGCCCTTGACGTTCACTGCAAAGAGCCGGTCCCATGCCGCTTCCTCCATCATGGAAAGAAGTCCAAACCACATAGTGCCGGCGTTGCAGATGAGGATGTCCACATCGCCGATCTGGGCGAAGGCCTCCTGCACCGCTGCGCCGTCTGCCACATCACAGCAGATGGGGATGGCGCCGGTCTTGTCTGCCACGGCCTTGGCCGCCTCGTGATTCTTTTCGTACAGGAAATACACCCGGTCTCCCCGGGCCGCGAACAATTCCACCGCCGCCGCTCCGATTCCCCGGGACCCGCCGGTGATAACTACATTTTTCATGATATGCCTCGTTAGCCGTATGTCATTGCGAGGAGCGAAGCGACGTGGCAATCTCCCACAAAGTTCTGGGATATATCGTTTCGCGCTTCTGCGCGGACCTTTGGAGGGGATTGCCACGTCGGGCTTTGCCCTCCTCGCAATGACATTGGAATATCTTCATCAAAAAACGGGCTGATATCAGCCCGTTTTTCTTACCGTCTTCTTCTGCCGCCCCGCTGGTCTGCGTACTGGCGGATGCCGGAGAGCTTGCTGTCGGATTCGGTCATGAAGGCCTTCAGCTTCTCTTCAAACAGCTGGTCAGCGGTCTTGGGTGCGGCGGGCTGGACAGGGGCGCGCTGGGGGCGCTGGGCGTTCTGATTCTGGCCCTGCTCCCGGGGCTGGAAGCTGCCGCCCTCCCGGTTGCCGCGGTTGTAGCCGCCGCCGTTATTGCTGCGGAAATTGGGACGATTGCCGCTGCCTGCCTCACGCTGGGGCTTGGGCTCCAGACGCTTGATGGACAGGTTGATCTTGCCGTTGTCCGTGCCGATGACCATGACCTTGACCTCCTGACCCTCCGTCAGGTGCTGACGGATGTCGCTGACATAGGCGTTGGCCACCTCGGAAATATGTACCATGCCGGTCTTATTCTCCGGCAGGGAGACGAATGCGCCGAAATTGGTGATGGATTTGATTTTGCCTTCTAAAACGGCTCCTACGGTTAACTCCATATATGCTCTGCTTCCTCCAAAATAGTTATGGCTCTGTTTCAGCCGGATTGACGTTGTGGGGATCGATGAGGATGGTGTCCGGGTCCACCAGACCCAGCTCCTCCCGGGCAATGTCCTGAATGCCCTGAACGGAGTCGACCTCCTCCTTTTTGTCCGTGAGCTGCTGGTTTGCAAATTCCACGGCGGCGGCTTCGTCCTTTATTTTCTGGATCTCGCCGGTGATGCCGTTGTGCACCCACCGCAGGGCTACCAGCGCTGCGATAGAGAACAGTATAAGTACGATCAGTATGACCTTCAATGCGTTGGGGGCACGTCGGATCTCGATCTTGGTTTTCTTGTGGGTTTGTTCCATGGGTCTTACCTCTGGCGTGCTGCCGATTCTCCCGATAATACTTATTCTTTATTGTAACCCATTTTTTCGCAGATGCAAACATAATTTTTACAAAATACAAAATTTTTTTCGCCGGTAGGATCAAAAATTGCAAAACTGCCCCTATTTTTTTCCAGATTTCGGTAAAAAGGGGCCGCAGCCACAGTCCAACCGTCCATTCCCACAGCACAGCCCCTGCCAGCAGGCCGAAGCTGTAGCCCATACGGATGTCTCCCCGGCATACGGCAAAGCTGCTGAACAGCCAGCCCCAGACCATCACCGGCAGAAACAGCAGGTCGGAAAGTGTGGTATACTTGGGCCGCAGAGGCCGCAGAAAGCCGTAAAACAGTCCCAGCGAAGCCCCCAGAAGCAGACAGCATAAGAACCGGTAGGCGGCGGTATCCGGGGTCATCGGAACAGCCGTCCCCAGAAGCTCTGCCGGGGCTCCTCATAGATAAGGGCGGAAATACTGCCCTCCACCACCACCTGTCCCCCCTCCACGCTGAGGGTTTTCAGCTGCAGGCCGTGGCCCTGCACGACCAGATCTCCCAGCGCCGTCTGCAGCACCACCGCCGTATCCTCAAAGCTGACCACCTCTGTTACCCCAGTCATGGTCAGCTTTTTTCTCTGCTTTAGCTGTAAGCTGTGCTCCTGCTCCCCCTGTACCATGGTCATCCCCCTCCTCATCTGGGATACTCTATGCGGCGAAAGTTTGGGATATGTCCTTGTCACATAGGTACGCGAAATTGTAGGGCGCGGATATATCCGCGCCGGGCACCACCGACAATTGCTCGTTTGGCTGATAAGAGCCCGATATCTGTCACGGCCCGGGGCGGATGTATCCGCCCCCTACAGAAGCGTGTCCGCAACATTGACAATCCATCGAAAAATCGGTATACTTACCCTTGAAAGAGGTGAAATCCATGAAAAAATCTGACATTCTTTCTCTGGTCTATCAGCTTTCCTACCCCATCGGGCTGATGGTGCTGGGGTTGATCCTTTTGATAAGCCCGGATACGGCCTCCGCCCTCATTGCCCGCATCCTTGGCTGGCTGCTGACGCTGGTGGGCATCGGTACCGGGATTGCGGCCATTGCTGACCGCCGGGGAGCCATCGGCAAGGGCTTTACCGCTGTGGGCTTCGTCTGCGTAGGCGGCTGGCTGTTGGCCCATCCTCTGATCTTGGCAGCCGGCATGGGCCGGTTTCTGGGGATCCTGCTGCTTCTGCGGGGCCTGCGGGACCTGAAGCTGCGCTATCAGGAGGGCCGCAGCAATCTGCTGGCAATCATCACCACCGCAGCCGGTGTGATCCTGATGGTGCTGCCCATGACCACCTCCCGGCTGCTCTTCCGCCTCTGCGGCGCAGCGATCCTGGCCATTGGTATCGCCCTGCTGCTGGACCGGCTGAAAAACCAGCGGTATCTGGATGACGGCGGTGACCCCAATATCATTGATGCCCTATGATCTTAGCCCATTGCGCCTTGGATGGCCGGTCCGGCCATGATGCCGGACGGCAGCTTTTGGCGAAGCTTTACCGGCAGGAGACCGGAGAGGACCTGCCTCCCATCCGGGTGACGGACCGGGGCAAGCCCTATTTTGAAAACAGCCCCTACCATTTTTCCATCGCACACACACCGAAACATGCCTTTTGTGTGCTGGCTAGGGAAAATATTGCCATCGACGCAGAGGAAGCGGACCGGGCCATCAACCTAAGGCTGGCGGAAAAGATCCTGTCCCCGGCAGAAAGGGCTCGTTTTGAGGCTGCCCCGGACAAGCGTCTGGCCCTGCTGAAGCTGTGGGTCCTGAAGGAAGCCGCCGCCAAGCTTTCCGGCGAAGGCCTCAGGGGCTACCCCAATCATACGGACTTCTCCCCCGATGATTCCAGAGTGCAGGAAATCGACGGCTGCATCGTAGCGATTGTAACAGAGGAATTGTAGGGGGCGGCGTCCTCGACGCCCCGTTTTTCCCCCGAAATCTGAACGGTCAAAATGATCGTCAAAACCGTTTTCCTTTTCGCAAACAGGTCACTTTTCGTAAGCCAGCGGGGCGTCGGGGACGCCGCCCCCTACAAAATAAATAAGGAGCATTTCCTATGTTATTTGACACCCATGCCCATATGGACGACCGGGCCTTTGATCTGGACCGGGAGGAATTGCTGGCAGCCTTCCCTTCTCAGGGTGTTGGCCTTGTGATGAATCCCGGCTGTTCGCTGGCATCCTCCCGGAATGTGGACCGGCTGACACGGCAATATGACTACCTCTACGGCGCCGTCGGCTCCCACCCGGATGTGGCCGACGAGGTCAACGAGGCTGTTCTGGAAGAATACGGAATGTTATGTAAACAAAACCCGAAGATCAAGGCCATCGGCGAGATCGGTCTGGACTATCATTATGAGGACATTCCCCGGGATATTCAGAAGCAGGCCTTCCGGGCTCAGATGGCTCTGGCAAAGGAACTGAACCTGCCCGTCATCGTCCACGAGCGGGAGGCCCATGAGGACGGCATGAAAATGGTAGAGGACTTTCCGGAAGTCACCGGTGTGTTCCACTGCTATTCCGGCTCTGCCGAGATGGCAAAATGGCTGGTAAACCGGGGCTGGTACATCGGCTTCACCGGGGTGCTGACCTTCAAGAATGCCCGCAAGGCGGTGGAGGTGGCATCTGCCATTCCGCTGGAACGCATCGTTCTGGAGACCGACTGCCCCTACATGGCTCCTGAACCCTTTCGGGGCAAGCGCAACGATCCCGGCAAGCTCTACCGCATGGCAGAAAAGCTGGCGGAAATTCGGGGCCTGACTGTGGAGGAAGTCCAGAGGATCACCACCGAAAACGGCAAACGCCTATACCGCATCTAAATCGTAGGGGAGGGGCTTATAAATTATCGTATGATTGCCACCGGCAATCATACTTATTTCGTATTCGCTGCGCGGAGCACCACCCTCCCCTACAAAGATATTATTACAGCGTTTGCATAAATCTGCCCGCGCTGGCAAACACTACCTCCGAACACAAAGTTTGGAGGTATTTTTCATGTTCCGAAACCGAATTTTCTGTCTGGTGACGGCCCTTTGCTGCCTTTTGGGAACGGCGGTAACCGCCGGGGCAGCGGAAGTAGACAGCGGGGCTGTCTATTGTTTCTCAGCAGAGGACTTTTCAACAGAAAAGTCCATCGCAGGCATCTGTATCACGGAAATTCCCGCAGAAGGAACCCTGCTGCTGGGCAGCCGCAGCCTGCGGCCCGGAGATGTGCTGACGGCACAGCAGGTGGCGCAAATGACCTTTACCGCGGCCCGGTCGGAGGCGGATGCGGTGGTGGAGGTAGGCTATCTTCCCATTTTTGAGGATCATGTGGAGGACAACGCGTCCATGACCCTCTCCATCCGGGGCCGGGAGGACAAGGCCCCTGTGGCGGAGGACCTGGCGGTGGAGACCTACAAAAACCTTCCCAACACCGCGAAGCTGAAGGTCTCCGACCCCGAGGGGCAGGCCATGACCTTCACCGTCATCCGGCAGCCCAAGCGGGGCACGCTGGAAATTCATGAGGACGGCAGCTTCACCTACACCCCCAAGAAAAACAAGGTGGGCATCGACTCCTTCGTCTATACCGCCACAGACCCTGCTGGGAAGACCTCCCGGGAGGCCACCGTTACCGTCACCATTCTGAAGCCCTCGGATGCTGCCCAGTATACCGATACGCTGGGCAGGGATTGCCGCTTTGCCGCGGAATGGATGCGGCATACCGGCATTTTCGCCGGAGAAAGTCTGGCCCAGAGCCGCTGCTTCTCTCCGGACCGGGAAGTGACCCGGGGAGAATTTGTCACCATGCTGGTGAAGACGCTGGACATCCCCACCGACGAAGCGCTGGCCTACACCGGCTATACCGATGACATCCCCCTGTGGCTCCAGCCCTATGTGGCGGCAGCGGTACGGTCCGGGCTGACGGCAGGACTGGAGGAGCAGCAGGTCTTCGGTGCCGACCGGCCCATCACCGGCACGGAGGTGCTGCAGATGCTCCGCAATGCGCTGGACTGCGACACCGCAGAGGCCTTCTCCCAGCTCTCCGACACCCCCATCACCCGCAGCGATGCCGCCCAGACCCTCTACCAGGCAGTAAAGCTGGCCGAGGAGCAGAAAATCGATACCATCGTATAAAAAACAGAGGGCGGGGGAAAATCCCCGCCCTCTGAGTATTGAAATGGAAAATCGTAATTTATCGTGCTGTGGCAAACAACGCATGTCATTGCGAGCCAGTGCGCACACTGGCGTGGCAATCCCCCGCAAGTTTCTGGATTGTATCATTTTACGGTCCTGCGCGGACCTTTGGAGGGGATTGCCACGTCGGGCTTCGCCCTCCTCGCAATGACATCTATCTTTCGATAAATGCCCATTTATCGATAAAGGTCATTCTCCAAAGGCCTTCTTCGCCAATTCCACATAGTGCTGGGCATTGCGGCGGTTGGCCTGGATTTGCTCGGGCTTAAGCTGCCTGACCACCTTGGCAGGGCTTCCCAGCAGCAGAGAGCCGGCTTCGGCGTGGGTCTTTCCGGTGACGACGGCCCCGGCACCCACCATGCAGCCCTCCTCCAGCACGGCCCCATCCAGAACGATGGCACCCATGCCCACGAGGCACCCATCCTTCAGGGTGCAGCCGTGGAGGATGGCCCCATGGCCTACGGTGCAGTAAGCGCCCACGGTGGTCTTCTCATGGATGACGCAGTTGTCCTGCACATTGGTGCCCTCACCGAGAGTGATGCACCCGGCATCCCCTCGAAGCACCGCTCCGTACCAGATGTTTACATCCGCCGCAAGGCAGGTTTCTCCCACAATGGTGGCGTTGGGGGCGATGTAGCTTTTAGCCATGGTACTTCCCCTTGAACTTATCGGAGGGGATCAGCAGGACGATGACGATAATGACGATCAGCACCACGATGAGGCCCAGCAGCACCGGCAGGACCCAGCCGGGGAGGCCTTCTTTTTCCACGATCTCCACCTGTTCGGCACCGCATTCGGTGCAGCGGTAGGTGATGGTATCCCGGTCCTTGGTGCCCTCGTCCCAGCTGTGGGGGGCCAGCTCCTCGGTCTCGCCGCATTCGCACTGCTTCCAGTGACTCATATCGTCGGTGAGCCAGTCCTTGGTGAAGACATGGACATGCTCCACAGCGGGAGAGATCTCATAATCGCAGACGGTGCACAGCACGGCATCGTATTCTCCGGCATTGGGATCGGGATTGTGGGCTTCGGCCTTGCTTTTCTCGCCGCAGTTTTCGCAAACCTGCCAGTGGCCTTCCTCGTCGCTGACCCACTTCTTGCCGAAGCTGTGGGCGGTATCGGTCTCATAGCCGCAGACGTTGCAGTCGGGGTCGCAGGGACCGTCAAATTCATGCTCCGCCATATCCTTCTCATCATCGCAGCCGGAGCAGGCATGCCAGTGGCTGGTGCGGTCGGAGGACCAGTCCTTTTCGTACTTATGGGTGTGCTCCAGCTTGGGCATCAGGATCAGGTCGCAGGTCAGACAGGTCTGGGCCTTCTGCTCGGTGGCAGCGGGGCCGGGAATGTGGCGGGCCACATCGGTCTTCTCACCGCAAACCTTACACACATGCCAGTGCTCCCAAGAATCCCGGGACCATGCCTTGTTGAAATCGTGCTGGATGGTCCGCTTCTCTCCGCAGACGTCGCAGTCGGTGTCGCAGGCATTTTTGTAAGTATGGGTGGTGAGCTTGTCCAGCTTTTCTACCAGCACGCCCTTGCAGACGGTGCAGACGGATTCCCTAGAGCCCTCGGCCTTGCAGGTGGGCTTCACTTCTTTGGAAACGGCCCAGCTGTGATTGCCGGTCTCGGTCTTGCCGCAGGCGGTACAGCTGCGGCTGTGGCTGGCATCCGTCAGGGTCCAGGCGCTGTAGCTGTGGGCGTTTGCATCCACAGCCAAGGTTTCGGACTTGGAAGCGCCGCAGGCACAGCGGTAGGTCTTCACGCCCTCGGTCTTACAGGTAGGTGCGGTATCCACAGTGCCGCCGTCAAAGGCGTGGGCGGCAGTCTCTTCCAGACCGCAGCCGGTGCAGCTGCGCTTGTGATTTGCATCGTCGGCATTCTGCCAGTTGCCGTAGGTGTGGATGCCGGTGGCGGCGATGGCCTCCGTCTTGGTCTTGCCGCAGACGGTACAGGTAAAGAGCATAGTGCCCTCATCCTTACAGGTAGCTGCCTTGGAGACGGTGCCGGCGTTCCAAGTGTGGTCGGTGCACTCCGGCGGCTGGGTAGGTTGGGTGGTAGGATTGGTAGGCTCCGCAGGCGGTGCCGGAGGATCGGTAGGCTGCGGCTCGATGGGTGCAATGGGCCCCACCACCGCGCCGTCGCCGAGAACGCCCTCCTCCGTGGCAAAGGCAGGAAGGGTCAGGCTCAGCATCAGCAGCAGGCACAGCAGCAGACTGGTGATTTTCTTCATAATGGGTTCCCCTCTTTCTGTAAATATTTGTAACAATACTATAACATAAACCCAGCCATTTGAAAAGAGGCGGTTTGCTGCCTTAGAAAATCATAAGAAAAACTTAAGAACTTTTTGGACTTTTTGTGAACATAGACGGCCCGGGTCAGCCGGGACCTGCCGATGGTCATATTACACGAAAAAGTGTTTTAAAATTGTGTATTCTGAAAGAAAAACGGATCGGTACGCGATAATCGTAAGGATTTCTGCCGTTCTGTTTGACAAATGTATGGGAGAATGGTACAGTGATATTGTAATTTCC
Organism: Oscillospiraceae bacterium; assembly: GCA_017436785.1. Lineage (GTDB taxonomy): Bacteria > Bacillota > Clostridia > Oscillospirales > Oscillospiraceae > Faecousia. The sequence continues at coordinate 23,826 of JAFSCK010000028.1, forward strand.
TGCGGGGATGCGAGAACATTTACCCAACGCGCGGATACGAACGATTATATAAAGGAGAGATGTGAATGAAGCGTTCTGAAATCAACAAGGCTCTGCGGGAGCTGGAAGCCATGTGTGAAAAATACCATTGCTATCTGCCTCCCTTCTGCCATTTCACCCCCGAGGAGTGGGAAACCAAGGGACACGAGTATGACGAGGTTCGGGATTGCTGCTTGGGCTGGGACATCACCGACTACGGCATGGGCGACTTCGACAAAATGGGCTTCTCCCTCATCACCATCCGCAACGGCTCCCAGAAGGAGCCTCAGAAGTATCCCAAGGTCTACGCCGAGAAGCTGCTGTACCTGAAGGAGGGCCAGTATTCTCCCAATCACTTCCACTGGTATAAGACCGAGGATATCATCAACCGGGGCGGCGGCAATGTGCTGATCCGGGTGTATAACTCCCACCCTGATGAGTCCATTGACTACGAATCCGAGGTAACGGTCCATACCGATGGCCGTACGTACACCGTTCCCGCCGGCACCCAGATCCGCCTGACCCCCGGCGAGTCCATTTTCATCCAGCAGTATCTGTACCACGATTTTGAAGTGGAGCCCGGCACCGGCCCTGTCCTGCTGGGTGAGGTCAGCCAGTGCAATGACGATGCAAACGATAACCGCTTCAATCCTCCCATGGGCCGTTTCCCCGCCATCGAAGAGGACGAGGCCCCCTACCGGCTGCTGTGCACCGAATATCCCGCAGCGAAATAAAATAACATGTCATTGCGAACCGGTGCGCACACTGGTGTGGCAATCTCCTAAATTCATGGGGATTGCCACGTCGCTGCGCGCCTCGCAATGACAGCAGAATATTGAGGTATAGGATTATGATCGACGTAGTAGCATTGGGCGAAGTGCTCATTGACTTTGCCTCCCGTGGCACCGATGCAAACGGCTATCCTTTGATGCAGGCTCTGCCCGGCGGCGCACCCGCCAATTTTCTGGCCGCTCTGACCAAATACGGGAAATCCACCGCCTTTCTGGGCAAGGTGGGTGACGATACCTTCGGCCGCCTGTTGGTTGGCACCGTGAAGGAGGCAGGTATCGAAACCCGGGGCATCGTCATGGATCCCACGGTCTTTACCACGCTGGCCTTTGTCACCTTTGATGCCTCCGGCGACCGGAGCTTTTCCTTCGCCCGCAAGCCCGGTGCCGATACCTGCCTGCGCTGGGAGGAAGTGGATACTTCCCTGATCGACGAGGCAAAGGTCTTCCATTTCGGCACCCTGAGCCTGACTGATGAGCCTGTCCGCACCACCACCCAGAAGTGTGTTGCCTATGCCAGAGAACAGGGAAAGCTCATCACCTGTGACCCCAACCTGCGCAAACCCCTGTGGCTCAGCGAGGAGGAAGCCAAGGCGCAGATCCTCTGGAGCCTGCAGCAGGCGGATGTGGTGAAGATCAGCGATGACGAAGTGGACTTCCTCTGGGCCTGCACGCCCGAAGAGGGGGCTGACAAACTGCTGAAAGAGTTTGGTGTTTCCCTCGCCATGGTCACTTTGGGCCCCAGAGGGTGCCTAATGAAGACGAAGAATGCTGTCTGCCGGGTTTCCAGCCCCAAGGTCAGCCCTGTGGATACCACCGGTGCCGGAGATATCTTTGGCGGCAGCGCAGTGTACCGTCTGCTGGAGCTGAACAAGCCCATCGCGTCGCTGACGGCGGAAGACCTGCGCTATATCGGCAGCTTTGCCTCCACCGCAGCCAGCCTGTCCACAGAAATGCCCGGCGGCATTCCCAGCATTCCCCAGAAGGATGTCGTGCTGAAGGCGATGTAATGCTGCTTTTGTAAAAACAGCCTGCCCATATGCGATAAAAGGAGAGAAGCATTACAGCCACATTGGCCGGTAGAAAAGCACAAGTCGGTTTGATAGAGAAACACTTTGCACGAAACCTGAATGGAAGTACCTAATATGAGGAAATATGAGGTCATAAGAGATGGTAAAAATACTGTTCGTCTGCCACGGCAGGATTTACCGGGCATGATGAAAAGTCTCAAATCGTCTCATAAGCCCCATTTTTAAGCGTTTTTTGTGTTTCGATCTCAAATTTACCAAAGATTTACCAATATTTCTGGAGAGTCAGACTTGCGATTCTAACACCAGAATAAGGAGATCAATACTATGACTGAGATGAAGAAACACATTTATGATGAGAACAATGGCCTTTGGTATGAACTCATTGGCGATTATTATATTCCGGTTCTTACCCTGTCCTCTGAGGAACAGCGCTCTATTGGGAAATGGGGACGGATGCACCGGGAGTACCTCAAAGAGCATCGTCCGATCCTCTTTAACGACCTGATTCTGAGCGGTCAACTCTGGACATATCTGGCTGACTTGAACGAGCAGGCGCAGGAGCGTTTGTCCGTGATCGTCGAGCAGATGAAGGAAGCCGAGGGTGTAACCGAGGACTTGAAAGCATCTGACCAGATGGCGTGGGTTGGTGCTATGAACAGTATCCGCAACCGGGCAGAGGAAATCATCCTCCGAGAACTGATTTACGGGGAGGATGTGGCATGAGACTACTGGAAGAATTTTGGTACGGCAACATTGAGCCTACAGAGTACGATACTTCTTCTAAGGAGTACAAGAAACTACTGGAGCTGATTTGCAGGAATGAAGAAAAGCTCAAAGCAACCATGACGGACGAGCAGAAAGAATTGTTCGAGAAGTACACCGATTGTGTGCGAGAGTATCAAACCATTACTGATTGCCTGATCTTCCAAAACAGCTTTAAGCTGGGTGCCAGAATGATGTTGGAAGTCATGGAAGAATAATTGAACATATAGCAGCCGCCCACCGGTCAGCAATGATCGGAGGGCGGCATTTTTCGTAGGTTGCTATTGTCCCATTTCTACAAACTGTTGATATGTAAAAATTTTGTCCTCACCCACAAGGGTTGTTAAAAACGCTCTAAAAACAGGATCAACCGGTACAGTGACAAAAAAGAACAGTCTTTTCCTTGGCCTTGAACAGCACACATAGAAAAGATTTCTGTTTCGTTCAAAGGATGCCTCTTTACCTTTTGGGATAGCAGAATGACCTGTTATCATCGGTGCATAGGTTTCAAATTGGTACTGATTCCATCCTTTGCTTACAACAAAAACAACATTGTCATATTCCTCGCCTTTGACACCATGCTCAGTGGAGAAAACTGCTTCCGGATATAAAAAGTCTATCGCAGCCAGAAACTGTGTGTATTCCAACTCCAAGAAGGATCGAATTGTAGTTTCCGCAATATACATTGTTTCCGGAGCATCATGGTACAAACGATAATATCCATCCAGTTTGGGCGGCATAGGAATTAACTCGGTTTGACAAACCAGTTCTAATACATCAATAGCTTTTTTGGTTCGTGCTTCTGCCAATTGTTCCCGGAGTTCCTGCCATTTTACCTTCTCAGACTTTTTTGTGATAGGATAGCGCTTGATGTCAAGTGTATCAAACAGTAGTTGTGTATTTGCTGTGCAGAGGGCTTTGTACACGGGTTCAACAGTATTCATAAAGAACAAAAGAAACGGATCTTCTTTGTTGCGAAGCCCATCGCCCAAAACATCTAAAAGTTGCTCATATCCTTGCTGAGTTGCGAGCACTTTATGAGTAATCATCAGGATTTTTAGGCTTTCATCATTTGGGGTATCCCGCTTTATTTTCGCTTCTATTTCATCTAAGCGGGCTTTTAGCACCTCAGGAGGAAGCTCACCTTTGAAATTACGGTCTGTGCGTCGAGTGCCAGTATAATCTTCACAGGTAATTACAACAACTTCTCCATCAAACGCATCAATCGCTGATTTTTGGGGCAAATCGGGCCGAATATCATTAAGAAGCTGTACAATTCTCGGTGCAGATCTAAAATTTGAGTTTTTCTTGATTACGTCGATGTTGTCATGTTCAATTGCCCCGCAAGCTTTGTTGGACTGATAGATAGTTTGCCAAGCATCACCGAAAAACCCGAATTGTGGTCCGCTACCTTTCGCAATAAAATGATCAACAAAGCGGTCGATAATAGGCTTATAGGAGTCCTGATATTCATCGATTAGAATTAATGGATACTTATCCGCAAACACACGGCGAAACTTAGCATTATCCAAAAGTAAGCAAAACAGTTTTAGAACATCGTCATGATAAAGGTACTGAATTCCATTTTCTTTATATCGATGTCCCAAATTATAATCAACTTTAGTGACCTTATAAAAGTCGCCCTCGTCTGGTAGAAAATCAGGATTTGTTGTGACAGCTTCAATCAAAACACTCTGATACTGTTTGATGGCATTCCAGGCAAACGAGTGAATCGTGGAAGGGAGAATGAAGGAATCTTTTGCCAGTCGCTCTGCAATCACATCTACGGCCGCATTTGTATACGTAATACAGACCACATTTTGTTTCTTTCGGCTGTAATCAGACCTTTTATTTGCTTGTATCCATTCAATGACTCGATTCAGAGAGTAAGTTTTGCCAGAACCCGCACCTGCTTCAACACGGAAACTGTGTCCGGACTTAAGTGTTTCGATAATCTGTGCATCAACCTTGTCAGCCTCAGCTTTTGCAAGATCGTAATTTCCGCTAATATACTCTCCACTCATGAACTGGCACCTCCTTACTCAAGAACTCGTTGGTAATTTAACCATTTTAATCCGGATTTTATGTAATCAGGAATACAATAATCGGAGCATTTATAGATCAAATCGAGTGCAAAATCTGTTTTGCTCTTGCCCGTGAATTCAAGCTTCTTCTCGCTTATTTTATTACCTAAATTGTAATGCTTTCGATTGACATTACGAATTGCCTCTTCCAGAGAGTGTCCACATAATCCATTTTCGGCAGTTTGGAACTCGATATGGCATTTCCCTCTGGTTTTTTCATCCGACGTCATTGCAATAATGTTCGAAAGGGCAATTTTTGAGGTATCATCGTCAGGAAGGCCTTTATTTCTACGAATCCACCACTTTATCGTCTCGTTAGATGTCGTCTCGCCTTCGCTTACAACTACCGATTTTTTTACGATCTTTCCACCTTTTCCTTTTCGATCCGCTACTGAATCCAGATCAGTAAGAATTAGACATGGCACTCCTAAAAAATCGATAAAAGGAATAAACTTGTGCGCATAGGCTCCACCGATTTCAATTACCGCATAGTACTGTGCAGATAACGGGTACTTGCAGACACCAAATATTCCGGAAGCTTCACACTTCCCGATCATGTCTGGTAACAGCAAACGCTCAGAGGCACCTTCAACAAAAATTGCTTTATCTGCAAAGAAAAGATCGCATCTCGTCAAAGTCAAATACTTCCGGATAAAATCTACATTATCGGGGTTAGCTTCAGCAAAGGTATTCAAGTTTTTATAAATAACACCGGTATTAGATTTCTGTGAGTAACGAATCTTTGAGAACTCCATGGTATTTGCTATGTGAGCAGAATGCGAGGTTAAAAAAGTTTGGATTTTCACAGCAGAGAGCTTGCCGAGAAACTTTTCTAAATACGTGGCAAAAGCAGTCTGCATTTGTGGATGCATATGAGATTCCGGCTCTTCAATAAAGAGCAGCGGAACACACGCAACACCACGTTTCTCAATATCCTTGGCAAATGCAGCAAGAAGGAACTGCATTTTAATCAGATTCTTATAGCCAAGGCCATTGTGAGAACTCGGCAAGCTTTCATTTGCAGTTTCGGAGATATAAGATAGCTTGGTCTGATTCTTGATCTGATCGTCGATGCTGAGCTGAGTTGTAACCCCAAGCTTTAATTCCTCTATGTTGGGATAACCAAAGCCAATAGAATTGTTCACGACGGAGCTCAGTATTTCGTCACTTTGCTTTTGAACATCTTTGTTGGCTTTTTCGACTATTGTACGCAACCGCTTGATTTCTTCTGCAACTTCCGGAGCCAAATCTGCTTCACTCATATCAAAGAAACCAGAAATAAGTGAGCCAAGAGAACTGTTATGGGCATCATCTTCACCAAGAACTCTTTCAGCGGGAATTGCATGGAATGGGAACAAATCGTGCAGTTCTTTTTGACTTTTTACCTGTTTGTCCTCCATGTTGTTTGGATTGATGGCATATACGGTTAATCCAAACAATTTACCAAAATTATCAGCAAGTACCTCGTGCGCTTCTTCGCTTGGTGAAAAAGAGCCGTCCTTATAATAGCTACTTTCTAAGAGTGCCCACAAGGTTTTTTCGTCAGTTTTTAGTCGATACTCTGCACGAATCAGAGCAGTTGTTGTGTCCACATCGACATCGATAATGAAAGGTGACAAAGCCCCCAAATTATCATCCGGGTCATCTAACGAATAGTCTACCAGAAAGTCTATGGAGATAACTTCGATCTGCTTGCAAAGTTCCTCATAAGAGAGCTTTTTCTCCATAAACAGCGCAATTTTAGTGTAGAATTCTTCCCGCCTTAACAGTGGATAGTCATTGAAAGATACGTCATCTCCATCCAGCACATTTCCAATACACGAAAAACACGATGTTTTGGCTGTGTTGTTTCTACCCACAATTAAGGTTGTCTTGGGATCGACCTCCAACTCGGCATCAATAAGCAATCTGTAGTTTTTTATTTTTATCTTTGATAATTGCATAGTTTGATTCCTCCCCTAAAAGAACTTAGAGGTTCAAAAATGTTGTTAAAGACTTTGGAGAATAGAAATCCGATCCATTGCTACATTTCTGGCTTTTTGTATATACGACTCCATATATGCAAAATCTGGGGCTCCGTCAGCCTTAACAGGCAGTTTAATGACGTCTTGCTTCATATCTTCCAGCTTCCACTTATCATCATATTCATGCAATCCACCTACACACTTGATGATAGGTGCAAAAAACAAGGCGATATCTTCGTTCATGTCAAATTTTGGATATAGAACATTTACATCATCTGTGGCCCAATACGGCTCAGACTGATAGAATGTTCGCCCGATATCGGAACCGTTATAGCAGACAGTTAAAGTATTAGCTGGATGAAGGTGTTCTTCGTTAGAAATATACGTTGTAATACCGTTGTTGAACGACGAAGCACCTACATACCTGATAGTACCTTCTCGCATTTCGGCTTTGGTAAGACGACTGCCTTTGACTACATCAAATAGTTCAGAAATAGAAAATTCTTTCCACATTGATAGGTCTAACGCTGTTTTTGGCTTTTTAGAAACACAATTTAGATTATCGAGATAATGACGAGCTTTGCCCTCGATTTCTTTCATAAACCGTTCCATGTAATCATAATCCGGTGTGCCATCACTTGTCGCAGGAAGCTTGACAGCAATCTCTTTTGCTATTTCACGAGTGAATTTAAAAACATAGTCAAAGCCTAATGAAAAGGCAGCCTTTTTCATCTCCGTTAAAAAGAACAGCAGAGAATACTTTGTCCATTTTTCTTTGCACTCTGGTTGAGGATATAATCCTTGTACATGAGGGTATCCTACAAAAGCATCTTCTTGGTAAAAAATCGCATCCGCCGAAGTGGTGTCACTAAAAGTTATTATATTACCTGCTTCTGTTGTGGGGAGATTGGTGTATCCTCCTATGCCATTATTGTAACTCGAGTTTACGACTACGGGATTAGATCCACCATCTTCAAACAATCTACTATTTGTCAACTTGTATGCTTTCGTGGGATGAATATCAAACATTGATCCTATTTTGAATGCCTTCCATGTCGAAGTATCTATTTTAGCCATCTGATTCACCGACTCCTTTTACTGTAATAGATACCGTATCTTCTTCTTTTGAAATAACGCTATCGAACAACACTTTGTTTGTAACGGAATCAGCAAAAGACTTTACATCAATACCGTTCTGAAACATTAGATAATGCATCATGGTTTTCACAAAATCTTCGTCGTACAAGTCATAGTCTTTTTTAGGAATCTGGTAGCTAAGCGCTTCTGCAGGTTTCAACCACTGAATGGTGTCATTACCGGATTGCTTTCTAATAATCTCAACCCATGTATCCTCAATGCTTTGCCACCTATCTTTAATGTCCTGTCGCCCTTGGTTCTTGACTGTCTCAAGTCCGTCATCTTCAATATAGCAAGCGAATATTTCTCGTTTATTCTGCGGGACGCCAGCCTCAAAGATGAAAATTGACGTAGTAACACCCTCGGAGAAGACTTTTTCAGGAAGTTTAATGATTTTATGCAAAGTGCTATGCTCAAGCAGTTTTTTGCCTTTTCTGTCTTTTTCTAACTTTTTATCCGGAAGAATAAATGCACATTTAGTTCCCTTCGCAACGCTTCTCAATACATTATCGACAATGACAAGACAACCATATTTGGACTCAAACGGAGGATTCATCAAAACCTTTGTGATGTTTTTAGACTTAATCCAATCGCAAGCTTCCTGTGTCCGGCTATCCAACTGTTCCAAATTGGTTTTGCCATCTTTGTGAATGAGCATATTAGCGCAAGCCAAAGCGAAAATTTCACGATCAAATTCGATTCCGTAAAGCTGTACATCTTTGATTGTGGCAGCCTTCTTGGTTTTTACACCACCGGCTTCTTTCACCATATTACACATGGCTTTTACAAGGAACGCACCGGACCCGCAGGCTGCATCCAACACTCGATCGTCTTTGTCAACGTCAATCAAACGATACATAAAGGATGTAATATGGTCAGGAGTGAAAACCTGTCCACTGTCCGATTTTTTCTTGTAACGATTGAATTCGTTGAAGAAGATACCCATTACATCTTCGCCGTTCCAGAAATCGGAATTTACACAATCAGAAATCTCGGCAATCCATTCAATAAAATTGTCGATTGCGTCCTGATTGGTGGTGTTATTCATTTTGATTTCAGAATAGACTTCAATCAACAAATCAAGCTTGAGGTTTTGTTTTCTGCTTTCTTCCAAAGATTTTGAAAGAGTACTCAGAATGGAGTTCTTCATTAAAGTAAACGCCATTCCTTTAACTAATAAAGCACCATAGCGTTTACCAACTAATGCGCACGCAGTAAAGATCATCCTGTGGTACAAGTTCTTGATGCCAAAATCAAAATGGAGACAATCGTTTATGCGCTTAGTAAGCGTATAGATCTGCTGCTTGTCAATTGCGTTCTTAGTAAACAGGGTCAGATAGTACGATTTGTCTTGCAATGTGGGTGCCGTGGATTCTGCCTCAATGTTATCAAGAAAAATGCGAACAGTTTTGCCGTTATAGAGGATTCCGACAACATGCTTATACTGTGTTAGGGCGATGTTGCAGTTTTTTATCAGCTCTTTCGCCCACTTTTGCAAAGAAACATCCTCTGCTTCTGATTTTGTTTCGAGAATAATTGCAGGAATCCCTTTATCATCCGGGAGATACCAACCATCGGGCTTATCGATAACTCCCTTAAATCCCAATTGATTAAAGGTTGTAATTTGACCGGTTCCTTGTTTGACTTTGGGTTCTGTTTTGTCGAAGCCAAGTATTAGCTTAGCGCTATCTCTAACTTCATCTTCTGTTCTATAATTCATGGTTTCTCTCCTTGTTTTTATTCCAAGGCTTTCTTAATAAGCCATTCGTTGCAAACGGTTAACCTTTTCTGTACTTTGTTTTTCTGCCGCTTCCGTCCTGATAGATCAGGCCGTCTGTAACCATGCGTTTTAGAATACGGCTGGCCGTTGTTTGACTGACATCCAACAGTTGATCCACATCGCTACGCACTACATAGCCGTTTTTGGCAATCAGATCCAGAATCTTTTCTTCATTGGATTTGCGTTCGTTAGATATGGTATCCGTTGCCTTAGCGGCATTTCTATTGGGGAGTGTGATTTTGAAAGCGTTGTTTGTTACTTCAATTTTAGGCTCCAATCCTGTGCCTGCGTATGCTTTCATAATTTTAGGCATACCGGTTCCGTAAGCTTCAATCAGCTGCAAGCGATAGAAGATAGCTGCTAATTTCGGATTTCTGCAAACAGAGAGCCCGAGCATAATGTCATCCAGAGTGATTCCAGTAGGTAGACCGCCTACGGATACAAATTCGATTCGGTCATCATAGATACTGACAAGGGTGCTGGCACTAAAAGAATAGTCCCTGTGCACCAGAGAATTCATCAGAGTTTCTCTCAGCGCATCCTCGGGGTAATCTCTGGTATCAGTTCGGTATAGCCCTTCAAATGTGGCCTTGGTTTGATTGTGCAGATCGAGATAGGAATACAAATCCTCCATCTGCTGAAACAGCGAACCGGTGAATTCCCGTCTATCCTGGAAGACGCTTTGATCAACACCGGCAAAGGTCGCAGCCTTGATGGTGTTCGGACATTGTTCAGACAGAAGTAACGCTACATTGGAGTAAATACCGTCCTGGGAAACCATTCCCAATGTCTGCATCTTGGCAGCATCGTAGGGAACATTCCGCTTGGAAAACTGCGCCTCAGTTGCCTGAAATGACAGATTCTGTTCCAAAGAGCGCATAGATTCAAAACTGTCGCCATCGGTTTCTTTAATCATTTTTCGGATGGCAGTATCAGTGGCAGGATCTGTAGATGTACCGTTGCGGACATACACGCCGCTGGGCTTTAATCCCTTGCTACCCAGATAATAGGGACGGTCTGTACCCTTCTGAATAGTCACGGCGATAATTTGCTTATCATCTATCACCTGTGTTTCGTAGTGGACAAACATCGTAACATCAGGTTTGATGGAATCCCGAACCATGTTATTTATTTGCAAGGTAACTCGGTCGGCGCTATCCACGCCAACCACCGTACCATTGTCCTCAACACCAATGTAAAGGGTACCACCTTTTGTATTGGCAAAGGCAATCACCTCTTTGCAAAGGTCTGCAACAACCGAAGACTTGAGTTCGATAGTTTCGCTCTCAATAAATGTCATAAGGCACCTCCTGTAGTTTTCTTAATCACCATTATAGTCATTATAGTCGTTCTTGTCAATTTGTATTCGTGTGATGATTAGAAGAATAAGAAGATAAAAAGCTTTCACTAAAGCAAAATGCCAGTCATTGTCTGGCAAATCAACCAAATAAAACGCTGCAATTTCCTTCGTGTGTGGAAATTGCAGCGTTTTATTTTTTGCAGTTCAGGGACAATATTATTATCTGTTGCGCACTTTCCCGAAAGACAGCATACTGTCAGCTTGTCGCTTTGTCTCTATAGCGATTGTTTCAAATGTAGACCCCGTGAGTTGCAGTAATGTCCGGTATTTTTCTTCATATGCCTGAACTAATTCTGTGTTAAGTTGCGTTATTTGCAGGTTGATATTTTCGTAGCTTATCGTTTTGATTTTTTCTACAACTTCCTCGTTAAGAGCAATATGATCTTTTGAAAAAGAGCCTGGACGCTCTTTTTCAATCCGTAGCATTTCGTGAGCGGCATCTTTGTGTTGCCAAATTCGAAGATCAGAATACTGATCAATTTCCTTTTGGCTGACATCCACAAAGTATTCTGCTGTAGTTGCAATGCCATCGATTAATTCCTTGAATTTTGGGTAATCACTCATATTCAAATGGACATTCAACAGATCATTGGCCATTTTACAATCCAACTGATATCTCTGCAAGAGATGGATTGCCTTTGATGGATCAGTAAAACCATTATCCATCACATCTTTAAGAACCCTCATGGGATTGATGTCATTTAAGATCTGCAGAAAAATTTCTCTGAGCCTATCCCACTTCTCATTTTCATTTTTTAGAAAAGAGTCTCTTTGGATTTGCCTTTTCGTAAACGCTATTGTTACGATGATTGAAATCACGGCAATCACTGAACCCAATATCGTTCCGTAATACCCCAGAACATCCGGACCATCCCATACAGTTATGTAGCCACAGTTGGCCTTATAACATTCGTTGATTATGATTGGAATGCCGATAATTAAAAAAACAGCTCCTAATATTATGAGGAACTTAGTTCTTTTTGACATGTGCCCCTCCTTGTTGATTGTATTTTTAGAAGTTACTTCCGTTTCCGTTTGCCTTTACCATGGGTCATACTGCCTTTACCACGCTGGCTGATTGGACTGTTCATGTGCTTGGACAGTTTCAGCACTTCAATCAGATTTGCAAACTGTTCCTTGGTAATCGCATCATAGTCAATGCCGAGGTTAGCAAGGAACAGACGAGCTTTCTTTTCTTCGGTACTGCCTTTGTAGTCCATGGCATCCTGTAATTGTTTCTGAACATCCAGCGCAGCGGAACTCTCGTCCGCTGTGGTTGCATCCTTGCGGTGCGTATCACGAATGTCACGTAGGATACCGGTCAGATCCTTGGAAATCACATGGCCGAAATATTCATCTTCCTGCACCTGCGCCAGCTCCAAGGTGCGCAAGTACAAATCCTGCTGATCGTTCTCTTTTTTCTTAATCACAGATTGCCGAACAGCTTCCATGACAGCATTCATGTCGGTGATCCGCATATCTGCAATGCGGTCAACATAGATTTCCGCATCCAGCATCATGCGCTGAAAATCTTTGTGACAGATCATTTCAGAAAGCAGCCGGTGGTTGAAGTTTCCGGAAGTTAATACAGAAATTGCATCATCACTCAAATGCAGAGCGTCCAGCTCTGTGTTTGGGTGATTTTTATTTTCTGTCAGACCCAGCAGATAGTCCGTGGACACGCCATAGAACTTGGCGAGAGTTTGGATCGCAAAGGGGCTGATGTCTTTTGCCGTTTCATCGGATTCATATTTTCCCAGGGCGGAACGGGACAGACCGGTGCGCTCTGCCAGTTCTTCCAGCGTTAAATCAAAATCCACAACACGCAGATCTTTCAATCTTTCCTGAACAGTGAGTTTCGGTTGCATATTTCATCTCCATTTCCATAATCGTGGAAATCCACGCATTTTTACGCTCTTTTCCTACCTTTTGGATATACGGGAGAGAGCGTCTTTTTTCGCTAAACTGTACTTGTAAATCACCGATGCACCTTGAAAACTGAATGACCGTCCGAATGGGATATGTCCCCCAGCGAAGTATCGCCACGACTGCGAAAAGCACGAGCGTACCAACGGGGAGAAAACGCCGGGAAGCTCTCCGGGCAGGAACGACATTCGGGCAGAACGGCACTCAAGAATCATGGGTTAAATTCAAACCATGTGAAATCAGCGAAAAAACCACTCTTTATGTGTTGCTATTCATACCAATGAGTGATGCACTCAACAGCGTACAGGGTACGGCATAGAATGAATGTTTTCGTTATTCCACAAAAAGCCGAATTAAACAGTAAAAAGGGATACTGCCCCTTATGGACAGAGCATCGTTACGGAATTTTTGAGCGGAAAGCTGATTCTCCGCTTCTGTCACGAAGAACTGTACGGCATTTGCTGCTTAACAAGCAAATTATACCATATTACAAACAAAAAAGAATGGAGGAAATGTGAATATGAAGAAGAAAAGGTCTGAAACGTATCGAAACGAGATCAAGTCCTACATTGTCCGGGCCGGTATGACCATGAGTGAAGTGGTGGATTATCTGGCAGACGAGTACGGATGGAGCAGCAGTGTTCCCAATTTGTCCGGTAAGTTGAAGCGAGGGAGCCTGCGCTACGGCGAAGCCGTGGAGTTGGCCGATGCTCTGGGTTATGACATTGTTTGGGTCAAGCGGGGGTAATGCGGTTGCCGAATGAACAGCTGAAAAAATTGAAGCACCAGAAATATGTAGCCGAGAAAAAGCTGACCGCAGCCAAGCACCGGGAGAAGCAATTACAGCATGAGTTGAAGCAGTTGACCCGGAGTGAGAGAACCCATCGACTCTGTACCCGTGCCGGTATGTTGGAAACATTTCTGAGAGAACCAACGGTTCTGACCGATGATGATGTGATGGAGCTTTTGACTTTCATCTTCCACAGCGAAGCGGTGCAAAAGAAGCTGAATTTGCTGATTGAGAATCGAAAGGAGAGGTCGCAGCTGGACGGGGGCAAAAACCCTATTCTTGAATAGGGCGCAATTATACACCACCTAAAGATGGTGATTGCGTTCTGCCGAAAGCCCCTTGCAGGGAGCTTGATGATTTCCGCAAAAGTTCCTTACTCCAATCATCCAGGGGAAGCTACACTTCCCCTGCGCTGGTTTTGCCAGCTACCCCTTTGTAGACTTGCCGCCCAGGAACGATTGCAGGTGCAATCATTCTTGGGCAACAAGTTGATATTTCATCGAACAGGAGGTTTGATCGAAATGCCGGTTCCCCATCTGGAAATACGAATTATTCAGAGAAGCAAAGGCAGCTCTGCTGTTGCCGGAGCCGCTTACCAAGCCGGAGAAAAATTGTTTTCTGAGTACGACCAGAAATCCAAAGATCACCGAAGAAAACAGCAGGAAGTTGTTTACACGGAAATCATGCTTCCAACAAACGCCCCTCCTGAATATGCAGACCGGGCAACACTCTGGAACTCTGCAGAGGAAGTTGAGAAGCAATGGAACTCGCAGCTTGCAAGGCGTTTTGTGATTGCCCTGCCCAGAGAAGTTCCGCTTGATATGTGCCCGCAGATGCTGCAGGAATACTGCAAGGAGCATTTCGTGTCCAAAGGAATGTGCTGCGATTTTGCAATCCATGACCCAGATCCACCGGGACACAATCCACATTGTCACATCATGCTGACCATGCGAGCTATTGACGAAAACGGAAAGTGGCTGCCCAAGAGCCGAAAGGTTTATGACCTTGACGAGAATGGTGAACGCATCCGATTACCGTCCGGCAGATGGAAAAGCCATAAGGAAGATACCGTTGACTGGAACGAACAGTATCACGCCGAGGAATGGAGACACGGATGGGAAGTTATTCAGAATAAATATCTGGAACTTGCCGGAAGTTCCGAACGTGTGGATATGCGTTTCTATGAACGGCAGGGCGTTGATGTGATCCCGACAGTACACATGGGAGCCGCCGTGTCTGCTCTGGAACGCAAGGGCATTGAAACCAACATCGGCAATCTCAATCGAGATATTAAGGCTGCCAACCGCATGATGAACGCCATTCGCAGCACCATCAAAAATCTGCGAAACTGGATTGCAGATATTCTGGAAGCTACCAAAGAAGCCTTTTCGGAAATGGAAGCCGAAAAGAAAAATGCTTCGCCCGACCTCTCCACTCTGCTCCGTGATTATATGAATCTGCGAAAGGCAGAGCGTAGCGACTGGTCGAGGTACGGACAGCAGAAAGGCACAGCCGATGATTTGAAAGCAGTTTCTAAAGCTCTGATCTATTTGAAAGAACATGAGCTTTTCACTCTGGAAGATTTGGACACCGCCCTGCAAGGCGTGAACGAAAAAGCCAGAGCCATCAATGCCGATATGAAGAAGGCATCTGCCCGTATGAAAGTCATTACCGGTATTCAGAACGCCGTGGCAGACTGCCAGACCCACAAGGCAATCCATGACAAATATATTAAAATCGGTTGGAAAACAAGACAAGCTGCCTTTGCCGAAAAGCATAAGGACGAGCTGACTGCCTACAACAAGGCGTACCGCACTCTGAAAAAGCATGGTGTTGATTTGAATGTAAATCTGGATGCACTGCAAACAGAATACGACGGTCTGAAAGCGACCCACGCCGAGCTTGCCGGACAGCTTGCTACCGTCAAAGAGGAATTGCAGCCAATGAGAGATATTCGCTACTGGGTCGGTAAAGTCCTCACACCGGAACAGTCCGAGGTTCAGAAAAAGCCTGAACCGAAGCACTCCCCGTCCGAACAGATCAAGTTCTATCAGGAACAGGAAAGACAGAAACAAGAGCAGAAATCTCCGCAGTACAAAAAACAGAATATGGAACTCTAACAGGCACTTGCCGTTTTCTCTGCGAAAATGTCGAGTGCCTTTGTTGTTCCCCGAAAGGAGGATGCGATGAATGTATTTGAAGCGGTCAAACAGACCGTTACCACCCGACAGGCAGCAGAGAATTACGGTATCCATGTCAACCGGGCAGGAAAAGCTAACTGCCCCTTTCACAATGATCGGACACCCAGCATGAAAGTGGACAAGCGGTTTCATTGTTTCGGTTGCGGTGTCGATGGAGATGTGATTGATTTTACAGCACAGCTATATGGGTTAGATGCAAAGTCCGCCGCCGAAAAACTGGCTGCGGACTTTCAAATCCCCTATACACATCACAAAAGAAAGGAAACGGTGAAAAAGACCATCAGAGAAAAAACGGAGGAGCAAATGTACCGGGAACTGGAATCCAGATGCTTCCGGGTATTATCAGATTATTTTCATCTGCTCCGGCGTTGGGAACGGGTATACGCCCCAAAACCAGAAGATGAAACATGGCATCCATTGTTCGTGGAAGCCCTGCAAAAGAAAGACCACATCGAGTATTTACTGGATGTACTGCTGTACGATTCCATCGAGGAGCGTGCGGCGCTTATAAAAGAATACGGAAAGGAAGTGATGAAACTTGAACGGCGATTATCAGAGCTTGGCACCGGAGCTGAGAGAGAATTTGAAGATGCTGGCAGAGAACCGGCTCTGCAAGACCCCGGAGGAAGTCAGGGAGCTTCTGGAGGTGAATGATAAAGGGCAGGTAAAAAACACCATGCAGAATGTGTATCAGGTCTTTCAGTCCGATCCGGTACTGCATGGAGCCATCGGCTATAACATCCTCACCGGGCGCATTGACATATGCAAGCCCCTGTGGTGGGAGCGCACCACCTCTGCCATGAGCGACACGGATTTCAACTACCTCATGCTGTATCTGGAAAAACGGTACGGGCTGAACAACGAAAACCGCATCCGCAGAGCGCTGACGGTGGTTGCACACCAGAATCAATACCACCCGATCCGGGAGTATCTGAACCGTCTGGAATGGGATGGCACAGAACGCATTCCCTATGTACTTCATCACTTTCTGGGTGCAGAAATCTGTGCGTATGGCACCGAAGTCATGCGGCTGTTTCTGTTGGGAGCCATTCACCGGGTATTCAGACCGGGCTGCAAGTTTGAACTGATGCTTTGTCTGGTGGGCGGACAAGGAGCCGGTAAGTCTACCTTCTTCCGCTTTCTTGCCTGTAAGGATGAATGGTTCTCCGATGACCTGAAAAAGATTGATGACGATAATGTGTTCCGCAAGATGCAGGGACACTGGATCATAGAAATGTCGGAGATGATCGCCACAGCCAATGCCCGGAGCATCGAGGATATTAAATCATTCCTGAGCCGATCCAAGGAAACCTACAAGGTTCCCTACGCAACGGAGCCGGAGGACAGGCTTCGGCAATGCGTGTTCGGCGGCACTTCCAATGCGCTGGACTTTCTGCCCCTTGACCGCAGCGGAAACCGCCGCTTTCTTCCTATCATGGTACATCCCGAACAGGCAGAGGTACACATTCTGGAAGATGAAGCGGCATCCCGGAAGTATATGGATCAGTTGTGGGCAGAAGCCATGATCCTTTACCGACGAGGAAAGGTGCAGCTGAAACTGTCAAAAGAGATGAACGAACAGCTGGTTCTGCTGCAAAAGCAGTTCATGCCGGAGGACACCAAGGTGGGCGTAATACAGGCGTTTCTGGATGATTTTGATGGAGATATGGTTTGTTCCAAGCTGCTCCATCACGAAGCTCTGGGACGCTTTGTCGAGCCGAAATCGTGGGAGATACGGGAGATCAACGAGATTATGAACCAGTCCGTGACAGGCTGGATTCCTTATCCCAATCCCAGAAGCTATAAGAAGTACGGCAAGCAAAGGGGCTGGATGCGTGGAAACGAAACGGTGGAAACCGGGGCAAGCCCCTTGGATGGTTTTCGTGAACTGACCGAGGAAGAATGCAATCAGATGGAACTGCCGTTTTGAGAAAGGAGCATGGTTTCCTGTTTCATATCCAATCCGTTGCCATATCGGTTTCCGGGAAAAACCTTGTTCAACAAGACTTTATCTTCTCTGGAAACGAAAGCAACAAAGAAATTCAAGAAAAACCAAAATAGCTAAGACAACTGCCGCAAGGAAAAATCTGGTTTTTAGAAGCCGGTTTCCGGTTTCTGTTTCCGGTTCTCCCTTGCCCGGCTTTAGGAGGTATTAAAATGAACGCAGCACAGAAAAACGCAGGGTTCGGAACGCCCCATCTCTGCGCAACGAATTGATTTATGGAGGTAAATGCCTATGGCGAATAGCAAGAGCAATGTGAGCGAGAAGAACTATTTTGACATTCCGGTGTGGCGCAGATACACGCTGACCATTGAGGAAGCTGCTGGCTACTATCACATCGGTGAAGGAAAGTTGCGGATGCTGATCGACCAGAACCCACACGAAGATTTCTACGTTCTGAACGGCAACAGGGCGCTGATCAAGCGGGAGAAGTTTGAGCGGTATCTGGATCAGGCGACCGCTGTGTAAGTCAAAAAAGTGTACGGCAAAATTGCCAATTTCCAATGATACAACTATACGGAGAGCCAAATTTGTGATATGATGTTATCGCAAGTCTGGCTCTCCTTTCTTGAAAGGAGAGATTCCATGAGCGAAAAAAGACGAGACAATCGTAACCGGATTTTGCGTGAAGGCGAATACCAGCGTACAGATGGGAGGTATCGTTACCGATATATTGACGAGGACGGCAAGGAGAAGAATGTATACAGTTGGCGTTTGGACAAGAACGATCCGACCCCCAAGGGCAAGAAGCGAGAGCTTTCTCTGAGGGAGAAGGAAAAACAGATTCAGGCAGATCTGTTTGACCACATCGTTACCAATGGCGGTAATTATACAGTAGTTGAACTGGTAGAAAAGTATGTGTCTTTGAAAACTGGAGTGAGCCACAACACCCGTGCAGGATATAAGACTGTGATCAATATCCTGAACAAAGAAGCATTTGGCAAGCAGCGCATTGACAAGATTCGCCTGTCCGATGCAAAAGCATGGCTGATCAAGCTTCAGCAGGTGGATGGCAGAGGATACAGCTCCATTCACTCCATCAGAGGTGTTCTGAGACCGGCTTTCCAGTTGGCGGTGGACGATGACCTGATCCGTAAGAATCCTTTCGGATTTGAACTGGCATCTGTGATCGTAAATGATTCTGTCACCAGAGAAGCAATTACCCGTAAGCAGGAGCGTGATCTTCTTAAATTTATCAAGGAAGATAAGCACTTCTGCCGATACTACGATGCGATCTTCATTCTCTTTAACACGGGGCTGCGAATCTCGGAGTTCTGTGGTTTGACCATTTCTGACATCGAGTTCGATCAGAAGCGTATCAAGGTTGACCATCAGCTGCAGAGAACATCGCAGATGCAGTATGTGATCCAAGCCCCCAAGACAGAAAGCGGCATCCGCTATGTGCCGATGAGTGAGGAAGTGGTGGCGTGTTTCCGCCGTATTCTTGCCAACCGTGTGGCACCGAAAGTGGAGCCGATGGTGGATGGATATGCCGGCTTCCTGTTCCTGGACAAGTATGACAGGCCGATGGTCGCACTGCATTGGGAGAAATACCTGCAGCACATTGTCGAGAAGTACAACAAGATCTACCGCATCCAGATGCCCAAAGTAACCCCTCATGTATGCAGACACA
>JAFSCK010000143.1 GCA_017436785.1 Oscillospiraceae bacterium
ACCAGCACCACCAGGGCCATCACGCCGATGATAATGCCCAGCATGGTCAGCACGGCACGCATCTTATTTGCGCCGATGGAACGAAGTGCCATAACAAATGATTGCATTACCGCGTCACCTCCGTTACCTTGCCATCCAGGATGTGGATGGATCTGGGAGCCTGCTTGGCTATGTCGTTATCATGGGTGATCAAAACAATGGTATTACCCTGATCATGGAGCTCGTGGAACATTTCCATGATCTCCTGGCTGGTTTTGGAGTCCAGGTTGCCAGTAGGCTCGTCCGCCAGAATCAAACTGGGATTGGTCACCAGCGCCCGGGCAATGGCCACACGCTGCTGCTGACCGCCGGAAAGCTCTGTTGGCAAGTGCTTCGCCCGATTTTCCAGCCCCACCTTGGCAAGAGCATCCTTTACCCGGCGGTGCCGCTCAGAACGGCGCACCTTCTGATAGATCAGGGGCAGTTCCACATTTTCCTCCGCAGTCAGCTTGGAAATCAGATTAAAGCTCTGAAACACAAAACCGATCTTCTGATTGCGGATCTTTGCCAGCTGATTTTCAGAGTATTCCTCAATAGGCAGGCCATCCAGAGAATAAGTTCCGGCATCCGCCACATCCAGACATCCAATGATATTCATCAGTGTAGACTTGCCGCTGCCGGAGGGGCCGATGATACTGACAAATTCCTTGGGATAGATATGCAGCGTGGCATGATCCAGCGCCCGCACCCGGTCATCACCCACCTGATAGAATTTACAAACTTCCTTCAGATCGATCATAAGGACCTCCTGTTCTCAGCGTCCAAAATTTCCGGGCATTCCGCCATTAAAACCGCCCTGTGCCCAAATCTCGAACCAACTCTGCGTCTGCGTATAGTACACGGTATCCCCCACATCCAAACCGGAGGTGATCTGCACATAGTTACCGCCGCTCATGCCTATGGTGACCTCCACTCTGTCGCCGTACTGCATGGATTCTTCATTATAGGAGGTATAGACATAATAGATCGAACTGGTCTGGTGAAGCGCATCCACCGGGATAATAACCGCGTCCTCCACGCCCTGGATTTTCACATCCACATCGGCAGTCATGCCCGGGAGCATTCCCTCCTGCTTATCCAGCACCACAACCGCGGAGTACTGGCTCATTCCGGTATTTTCATTTGCAGTGGTATGAATTTCTGTCACGGTACCGGCGTATTTCTCCTCGCTGACAGAGCTGACAGTCACCTCTGCTTCCTGCCCTGCCTGCAGCGCCAGGATATCCATCTCATCGATTGCCACCGTGACGTGCATGCTCACATTGGGATAAACTGTAAGAAGAGGTGTCTTTTCCTCTGCATCCTGTGTTGCGGCAGGATAGGTTGTTTGCGCGGACGAGGTCTCCGGCGCATTTTCATATTCCACGCTGCTGATCACGCCGTCAGTTGCGGCTAAAACGGCACCATCCCGATAAAGGGAAAGCAGTTCCATGAGCATTTCCTCTTTTTCTTTCCGCTGGCGCAGCAGAGAATCATAATTCGCGTTGTAATCCGTTTCACCCAGAGAAAACAGTTTGGTACTGCTTTGTACCTGGGCATTCTCTTTCACATGGACGCCGGTCACTGTACCGGCATAGCCGGTTACTGCCAACGGACTGTGGATATACAGTTTACCATTGCCCAGTTCTGCACCATTCTCTGCCAAAACTGTAACTTCTTCGTTGAACTTTGGTCCATTGTCTGTGATCAAGATCGTTGCAACTCCCTTAGACACAGCTTCCACTGTACCGGAGAGTTCTTTCTCTCCTTCGCGAATCACGGTAACCCTGTCGCCCACGCAAAGCGCATCAGTTTCGATGTCCACAGCCATATACCCATCCAGCGACAGCACTGCCAAAGCGCCGTGCTCGACCATACAGCCTACAACATCCATTCCTTTGGCTGCATACAGTATCTTTACGCGACCCGCAACGCCCGCATTGACGCGTTTGCTGGCCGCGTCACCCGATGCGGCTTTGATTTTCTGATCCAAATCATTCAGCTGATTCTGGACATCCGCCATTGCGTCCATGACACTAGCCATGTCTATAGTAGCCAACACATCACCCTTGGCGACTGGGTCATCCGCTTCTACCAGTACCTCTGTGATCTGCACACCGGCAGGAACCTCCACCGTGTACAAATCAAGCTCCTCCAGCACACCGGATCCATTGACCGTCGTGCTGATGGCACCCTGGGTCACATCATAAGACAGCACATTATTAGACATAGCAGCAAACTGCTCCTCCACCTGCTGGCGCATATGATTGAACCACCCTACCAGCGCCACCGCGATCACCAGGACAACAATGATCACCGTGCGCAATGTTTTGCGTTTTTTCTTCTTCTTGTTTTTGTTCAGCTGGTCAAACAGCGCATCGCCGCGCTCATTGGGTTGGTTGCTCATAGTATCCGCTCCTTTTTCTGGGATTTGGCTTTATCATAAACGATAAACCTCAAAATAACCTCAACAAACAAATGCTATCCCAAAATATTTTCGAAATTCACGAAACCTTTACAATTATTGTTGAGGAAAAATTGAGTTTTCTGTGTTATGCTTTATATAAAGATAATGCTATGGAGGTGGATGCTGTGTTTCACATTTTAGTGGTTGAAGACGATGCTGAGCTTCGGGAACTGTTTTGCAGTGTCCTGTCAGACAACGGCTATATACCTGTTCCTGCCTGTGACGGTATCGACGCATTTGACAAGCTGGATAACACCCATGTGGATCTCGTAATCTCGGATATTATGATGCCCAGAATGGATGGATTCTCCTTTATCGAGGCATTGCGTGACGCAAGATACTCTATGCCGGTACTGATCATCACCGCCAAGGAAAGCGCCGCGGATAAACAGCGGGGGTTTCGCCTGGGCACGGACGATTACATGGTCAAGCCCATCGATGTCAACGAAATGATCTGGCGGGTGGAAGCGCTGCTGCGCCGAAGTCAGATGGTGAGTCAGCGGAAAACCAAACTGGGCAGCACAGAATTCAACGCGGATACCCTGACCGTCCGCTTCGATGGCAAAGAGTTGGTGCTGCCCCAGCGGGAATTCCTCCTGCTGTATAAACTGGTGGCGTCTCCCGGTCGAATCTTCACCCGTCGGCAGATTCTGGAGGATGTATGGAATCAAAGCGATGTGGACCCCCATACACTGGAAGTCCACATCAGCCGGCTGCGGGAACGATTCAAGAACAACCCGGATTTTGAAATCGTGACCGTACGGGGCTTGGGATATAAGGTGGTGCAAAAAAATGGGTAAGCGATCCATTCGTACAGCTGTCGTACTCTCGATCACGGTCTATATCAATGTATTTATTTCTGGTAATCTCGGCACGCTCATGGGAATCGCCCTGTTCCACTCTGGAATGCTTTCCATGGAGCGCATTTGGTTGGTACCCCTGATTCCTTTCATAACCAGTATTGTCTTGGGAACATTGTTATCCCTGACCATTGGCAAGAAATCGGTAAAGCTTGTGGAACGTACAAACAACGCAATCCAACAGGTTGCAAAAGGTAATTTTGATGTCGTGCTTAACGAAAATACTCCCATACTGGAGTTTCGGGAAATTGCTAAAAACTTTAATGCCATGACCAGAGAATTGGCAGGCACGGAAATACTGCGAAACGACTTTGTCGAAAATGTCTCCCACGAATTCAAAACACCTCTGACCGCCATTGAGGGCTATGCCACTCTGCTCCAGCAGAAGAATCTGACCGAGGAAAAGCGAATCGAGTATACCCAAAATATTCTGTTGAGCACCCAGCGCCTCTCCTCTCTCACCGGAAATATCCTGCTGCTGTCCAGATTGGAAAACCAGGAAATCGCGGTCAAAAAGGAATGCTATTGCCTGGATGAGCAGCTGCGCGAGATCATTCTTCTGCTGGAGCCAAGCTGGAGCAGTAAGCAATTGGCTCTGGATATTGATCTGGCCGACTGCAGCTGCACCGCCAACCGCGAACTCATGGCTCATGTATGGCAGAATATCATAGGCAATGCCATTAAATTCACACCGCAAAGCAGTACTGTCAATGTTCGTCTTTACAGTGAGGTAAACAATACCGTTATATCTGTTGCCGATAGCGGTCCAGGTATGAGTGAAGAAGTCACAGCCCGGATCTATGAAAAGTTTTATCAGGGAGACCCATCCCGGTCTGTCTCCGGCAATGGACTGGGTCTTCCCCTGGCCAAACGCATTATTGATCTGCACGGAGGGACCATCACCGTGCAAAGTTGCCCCGGACAAGGCACAACCTTTACCGTTGTGCTGCCCTTGGCCGAATAATCTGATCAATAAATTATCCAAGTAGAAAAACCATGGAATCGGCTTTCACCGGCTCCATGGTTTTCTTATTATGTTCAGGGACTTATTTTACACACGAGGGATGTTTTTTCTTTCCGATCTATCCGATTTTCTCCGGGCCTTTTTTAGAATCTTGTCGAACCGTGTAAAGAAAACCGTTACGGTGACCACAGCTGCAATAATATCGCTGACCGGCTCCGCCAGGAATACTGCAAATACTTTGCTTTCGAAGAACAAAGGCAGAATGAAAATCAGCGGAATCAAAAGGATGAGTTTTCTTAAGCAAGCCAGCAGCAGGCTGACTTTTGCCTGTCCCAAGGTCATGAAGGTCTGCTGGCAGGCCAACTGGAAACCTAGGGAGAAAATACATGCCATATAGATCCGCATGGCCCATACAGTATCAAAAATACATTCCCCATGATGAAGCATCATGGGGAACATCATACAGTTTCGAAACATTGCGTATTATTGAGAAATTGCTGTCATATCAAGACTCATTCAAAATTTGGTGTAAAATTGGTGTAATACTTTCGGTTCAGCATTTTTCGAGCAAAACATGCCGAACGATTTTGTTTATAAATATCACGAATTATCCCGAAAACATACTTTTTCCAAACAATCCATCACATATCAAAAGGAGAACAATTAAGAAATGAGCTTCCATTGTAGCACTCGTAGAGCATGGTTAGGACAGATTCACCGTCCCCGAAATTAGGTGGATTCGCTTTGATATGTGCTTTCAGACTCTCAAAATATGGATTCATAGTAACATACCTCCTTTGAAATTTGTGGTATGTTACCTTGGGTTGTAGTAAATTGCAACTGTCATTAATGCCAAATATATTGTCAGGCGGCAGCCCGTATTGTTGTCAGGCAATCACTAACAAAACAAAAGAAACAAATATACCTCTCCAAGACCGCACATTTCCCGCCAGACTGGGACACCCGGAAAAACATGCGACCTTACGGTCTTAAGCTGCATCAGGATAGAACCACCGCACCGAATCTGTTTTCGGCGCGGTGGTTTTGCATATGAATCGTGTGTCCGATTTGGTTGAAATGCTGATTTTTTAGGAATCCGAAAAATGATCTTGGACTTTTTCGCGATTTTTGTCCTAGTAGTATAGTGAGGAACACCGCATTATAAGGCCGCACTTTCTTCTGCAAGGCCGCACTATTTCTTGATCGTCCGCACATATTCCTCAAAGGAAATCTCTTTTCTCTCTGCCTGTTCCCGCAGCTCCACTGCATAGCGTGACCAGGCTTCGAACTCTGCCTTGGTCATTTTCTTCTTGGCGATCCGGGCATAGTGTGCCTTGTAAGCCTTGTTGTAAATATTCCAAATGGGATCTTCCTTGCACTTGGTATCGTATTTCTTTCTGGCGCTGACCATGCGGCAGGTCTTGGTCTTGTCCTCCGCCAGTGGGTTCTCGCAGTAGTCGGAGTAGATACCGGCATCGATTAGGAACCATTTACCGCAATTGCTGCACCGCTTGGGAATATAATGCTCTGCCAGTCCCCGGAAGAAATCTTCATAGAGGAACGCTCCAAGCCGGTCAAAATCATAGCTGGCGCAGAGGAACGGCGCACTACCTTCCGGTGTAAAAACCTCATGGAAGGAAGTCACTGGCGCAGGTCCGTTCAGCTTTCGGTACGCCATGCCTGCCATGGATTCCGTTTTGAAATATGCTTGGAACTGCCTTGCCAGATCCGCTTCTGTCAGGAATCCGTGCTTGATATGCAGGAAATCGCTCAGCAGTTTCTCATAGCAGCACTTCACCCGGAGTACATCTTCCACCCAATGGATATATGGCTGCATCAGATCCTCAATAGCCTGGTTCAGTTCGTTCATGCGGCGCTGGTTGTCCATCGCATATTGGCTATCGCCATCAGTCCAGTACCAATCCATATCTATGGGAACGAACTTCACTGTGGTGCTTATATATTCCTCGTCATCGTCCTCGTCAAATTCCAGTCCACCCAACGGATTCGCCGCGCGGTCGCCATCCAGCATATCAGAAAACCGGGTAAGACACACACGTAATTTGTTCTTCTGCATCTGATGTGGCTGAACAAATCTGTTGTACGGCGGCAAAGCAACCCATACGGGATCGATCTGGTCAATCAGTTTCTGTGTCCACTGCACATTCTTCTCATAGTCAACAAACCGTTCTTCATCGCTGAAATCCACCCGCAATTTCAAATCCCGCAGCTCTGCCTTGAGCTGGAACAGCCACTCCGTCAGTTCCTCTGTACTCAAATTCAAGTTCAGATATGCCGTCAGGATTTCATTGCTGCTGTATTTATATTTTCCGTTGATGTAAACATCTGTACCATGGAACATGGCGTGAAACTTTTCCATATCGCTCTCCGAAAAATATTTTTTGAAATTGATGTAGCGATTTACAAAGTAGAGAATGATTTTATATTTCGGTTACATCTATTTACAGTATAACAAAACACCATTATAATTGCAAGCGTAAGTTACGAACCGAGTGCGGTTCGGTTTGCAACTTGAAAATTGAATGACCGTCCAAGGGGGATATGCGGCTGGCGAAGTGTGCGGCGATACGAGCACACCAAGGCTGCGATACGGCGCAGAGATCCTGGGCCAGGAACTGACTTGGGTAGAGCGGCGAACACCAAATCAAAATCACAAAAGAAAGGAATGATTCATTGAGAGAAAGCAAATTCAAAACTTATCAAGACCTGCCTCTTACCTTGACCGCGCCGGAGGTAGGCGAAGTCCTGGGGATCTCCAGAGCATCCGCATACGAATTGGTTCGCTCGAAGGGATTCCCCCACATGAAGATCGGCACTCGGATTCTTGTTCCCAGGGACAAGTTCATCCAGTGGATCGACCAGCAGACGGAGGTGGAAGAATGAAAATGTATGAACCGCCCACAAAAGAATTCTTCCGCCTGCCCAACAAGATCTTCCATGTGCCGCTGGATGCCACGCAGTTCAAGTTGTATTCCTATTTCGTTTGCTGTTCCGGCAGCAATGGATATTGCTGGCCTACCATGGAAACGATCATGCGGGACACTGGAATCAAGAAATCTTCTCTCCAGAAGGCTATCAAGATTCTGAAGAAACGGCAACTCATTGAAGTCCGTAAGCACTACAAGCCCACTGGAAATCCTAACAACGAGTACCACCTGCTGAGCCTGGACAACCCTGAAATCTACCGTGATCTTGACCCGGTGAATGACGATGAACTTCCGATGACCATCGGTGGGGATGCCGCATAAGCGGCGAGTGCTTTCAGGGCTGATTTCGAGGATTTCGGAAGAAAGTATTTGAAAGCGGGATAAAGGAGGTATTCCGGCCTGCGCCGGATACCTCCGATTCACACCGCCCGGCAACGCCGTGCGGGGCTTTTACGAGGTTTCCAAGGTGTTACCTTTTCTGAACGGTAAGGAAAAATAGGCGCCTGGAAAAGGAAAACGCTTAGAGAATCAACGATTTAGGTGGGGTCATTTCCACCGGGAAGGAGTAAATATGTCAGAAATCAATAATAGCAGCAGAATCGGCGTGTACATCGGAGATGACTTGCTCGCCCGGTGCGACGCAGCCATGGAGAAAACCAATACTACCTCACGCAGTGAGTTTATCCGGGATGCTCTGGAACATTACATTGCCGTAATCAACATGCAGGAAAGCAGTAGGGTGCTGACACCGGCGCTGGAATCGGTCATCGGCAGCAAGATTGCATTGACCGAGGATCGGATCAACCGCATCGTGTTCAAACTGGGTGTAGAGGTTGCCATGATGAACAACATCCTTGCTGCAACCCACAATATCGATGCAGACAACATGGATTCTCTCCGCCGGTACTG
>JAFSCK010000029.1 GCA_017436785.1 Oscillospiraceae bacterium
GGCATGACCGACCACAAGGGCCGCAAGGTCACCGAGGCGGGCCCCTCCGTACCTGTGGAGATCACCGGTCTGGCTGAGGTCCCCGCTCCCGGCGACGAATTCAACGCCGTTACCGACGAGCGTATGGCCCGTGAGCTGGTGGAGCAGCGCAAGCAGGCCCAGAAGGATGCCGCTGCCAAGATGATGCAGAAGGTCTCTCTGGACAACCTCTTCGCCAAGATGCAGGAGGGCGAGATGAAGCACCTGAACCTGATCGTCAAGGCCGACGTGCAGGGCTCCGCCGAGGCCGTCAAGGCTTCTCTGGAGAAGATCTCCAACGAGGAGGTCCGGGTCAAGGTCATCCACGCCGGTGTCGGCGCCATCAACGAGTCCGACGTGCTGCTGGCTTCCACCTCCGGTGCCATCATCGTTGGCTTCAACGTCCGTCCCGACGCTGCCGCACAGGCCTCCGGCCACCGTGCCAACGTGGATATGCGCTTCTACCGCGTGATCTATGATGCCATCGACGAGATCGAGGCCGCTATGAAGGGCATGCTGGCTCCCAAGTTTGAGGAAGTGGTCATCGGCCACGCCGAAGTCCGCCAGACCTACAAGGTCAGCGCCATCGGCACCGTCGCCGGCTGTATGGTCAAGGACGGCAAGGTCACCCGCGACGCACAGGTCCGCATCCTGCGCGACAACATCGTTATCTACGAAGGCGAGATTGGCTCCCTGCAGCGCTTCAAGGACGCTGCCAAGGAGGTCACCGCAGGCTACGAATGCGGCATGACCATCGCCGGTTACAACGATATCAAGGAATTTGATATCTTCGAATGCTTCGCCATGCAGGAAGTGAAGCGATAATTTTGCTGCCAGCCGCACCGCAAAACGCGGCGCGGCTGGAGTTTTCATAAGCGAATGTAGGGGGCGGCGTCCTCGACGCCCCGCACAGCACCATGCTGCCAATTCGCCGAGAGCCTGTGTGGAATAGCAGGGCGTAAACCGCACGGGGCGTCGAGGACGCCGCCCCCTACACTGTTTTAGGAGGATACCAAATGGCATCCAATCGAATTTTACTCATCAACGAGGAGATCCAGAAGGAGCTTTCTTCCCTTTTGCGCACTGTCAA
The DNA here is from genome assembly GCA_017436785.1 of Oscillospiraceae bacterium. Taxonomy (GTDB): domain Bacteria; phylum Bacillota; class Clostridia; order Oscillospirales; family Oscillospiraceae; genus Faecousia. The sequence continues at coordinate 1,109 of JAFSCK010000029.1, forward strand.
GGACCCCCGGGTTCAGGACGTGATGATCTCCATTACCCGGGTAGAGACTACCCCCGACCTGCGCTATACCAAGGTCTATGTGTCCTTCCTGCAGGAGGACAAGGCCAAGGACGCTATGGCAGGTCTGAAATCCGCCGCAGGCTACCTGCGCCGCCAGCTGGGCCAGAATCTGCGGCTGCGCTATGCTCCCGAGATCGTCTGGGAGCAGGATGATTCCATCACCTATGGTGCAAGAATGCTGAATCTGATCAATTCTCTGGGAGTGAAGCACGATGAAGAAGCTGACGAGGAATGAGTGCGCCCAGTTTCTTCTGACCCACGACCACTATACCATCCTCTCTCACCGCCGTCCCGACGGCGACACCATCGGCTCCTCCGCCGCCCTTTGCTTAGGCCTGCGGCAGCTGGGGAAAACAGCCCACGTGCTGTACAATGCCGAGGTGTCCAGCCGCTTCCAGTGGCTCCATGAGGGGCTGACCAAGGAAGCCGTGGAGGAGGGGGATATCATCGTGTCCGTGGACGTGGCTTCCCCCGGTATGCTGCCGAAAAGCTTCCAGCACCTGCTGGGGAAGATCCAGCTGCGTATCGACCACCATGCCAGCGCCACCTCTTTTACCGACGCAGAGCTGGTGGACGGCGGCAGCGCCTCCTGTGCAGAGCTGGTTTGGGATGTTTTGTCCATCATGGGTGTACACGCGGACAAAGCACTGGGAGAAGCGGTCTATGTGGGCGTATCCACCGATACCGGCTGCTTCCGCTATGCCAACACCAACGCCCATACCTTCGCCGTGGCCGCAGAATGCGCCCGTTCCGGCGCCCGGATCTATGAACTGAATCAGGAGCTGTTTGAGACCAACACCTTGGGCCGCCTGCGGATGCAGGCATGGATCGTGGACCACATGCAGCTGCTGCGGGGCGGAGAAATGGCCATCTGCGCCATCCCCAAGGCCGTGGAGGACAGCATTGGGGTCACGGAGGACGACATGGACAATATCTCCTCCTTCCCCCGGACCGTGGCCGGTGTCTGCATGGCAGCCACCCTGCGGGAGACCACCGACGGCGATGTGAAAATGTCCGTCCGGGCCGTCCCCGGCTACGATGCAACCAAAGTTACCGTCCCCTTCGGCGGCGGCGGACATAAGGGTGCCGCAGGCGCTTCCATCAAAAAGCCCATGGCTGAGGCAATCAAGCTGGTGGAACAGGTCATGCTGGCACTGTAAGAAACGCAATGGCGCGGCAGCGCCCCAAGGCTTCCCCCGGGGGGAAGCTGTCAAAAATCTTTGATTTTTGACTGATGAGGGATGGCGGCCGTTTACGAACAGAATGCACTTGCGATGAAGGAGTACAATGTTTCCAGTTATACCATATCCATATAACTGTTTTGAACATTGCAGGCACTCGCCATCCCTCATCCGTCACGGCTTCGCCGTGCCACCTTCCCCCCGGGGGAAGGCTTAGGGTGCAAGCTTGGAAGGGATACCTATGAACGGAATCGTAATTGTAGACAAGCCTCAGGGGTGGACCAGTCAGGATGTTACCGCCCGGCTGCGGCGGGTATTCAACACCCGGCGCATCGGTCACGGCGGCACGCTGGACCCCATGGCCACCGGTGTTCTGCCGGTGTTTGTGGGCCGCGCCACCCGGGGCGTAGAATTTTTTGAACACGCGGAAAAGACCTATGAAACGGTGCTCCGTCTTGGCATCACCACCGACACCGAGGATGTCACCGGCACGGTGCTGTCCGAAAGCGAAGTCCATGTGACGGCACAGCAGGTGGAGGCCGTTCTGGAGCAGTTCCGGGGAGAAATTATGCAGGTGCCGCCCATGTATTCTGCCCTGAAGGTGGGCGGTCAAAAGCTCTGCGACCTTGCCCGGAAGGGCAAAGAGGTGGAACGCAAGCCCCGGCCCATCACCATCCATGAGCTGACCCTGCTGGAAACGGGAGAAACCACCCTGCGCCTGCGGGTCCGCTGCTCCAAGGGAACTTACATCCGCACCCTCTGCAAGGATATCGGCGAAGCCCTTGGCTGCGGCGGCTGTATGCAGGCGCTGCGCCGTACCTCCGCCGGAGAATATACCATTGAGGAAGCCGTGCCCCTGCAGCAGCTGCTGGACGCACAAGATCCCGAAAATTATCTTCGCACCGTGGACACCATGTTCCGCAATTACCCCTCCGTCACCCTCACCGCCAATCAGGAAAAGCGCTGCCGCAACGGCAATGCCTTCTCCGTGAAGCTGGACGAGGGCACCTACCGGGCCTACAGTCAAAATGGCGAGTTCCTCATGCTGGCAAAGGTAGAAGACGGCGTGATGATGACGGTGAAAAGTTTTTTTGATGTTTGATCGATCACGCTGTCATTGCGAACCAGTCCGCAGACTGGTGTGGTGACCGAAGGGAATGCCTATGGTGCAATCCCCTGCAATAGCCCGTGCAGAACCATAAAACGACACATTCTGGAAATTTGAGGGGGATTGCCAGCTATGCACTAAGAGCTTGTATGCCGCAAGCGGCAACAATCTCTAAGACGTCGCTTCGCTCCTCGCAATGACATTTGTTTGGGTGATACTATGAACAAAACCATCTACGCCCTTGGGTTTTTTGACGGGGTGCACATTGGCCATCAGGCTCTTTTGGCTGCCTGCCGCCGTCTGGCGCAGGAGCAGGGCTGCACTGCCGGTGTTGTGACCTTCAACACCCATCCGGAAGCACTGGTGCTCCAAAATGCGCCCCGGCTCATCAACAGTCCCAAGGACCGGGAGTGGCTGTTAAAAGAAAAATTTCATATGGAAAGCGTGGTGACACTGCCCTTTGACGAGCAGATGCGCACCATGCACTGGAAGGAATTTCTCACCATGCTCCGGGAGAAATTCGCTGCCGCCGGATTCGTCTGCGGTGCGGATTTCCGCTTCGGCTACCGGGGTCAGGGCAAGGCGGAGGCACTGGAAGCTTACTGCCGGGAGGAGGGGCTTCCCTGTGCCGTGGTCCCGGATCAGACCATCGACGGCATCCGTGTCTCCAGCACCTATATCCGTCAGCAGCTGGAAACCGGCGACATGGCTACGGCAGTGAAATTTCTGGGTCATCCCCATGTGCTTAGCGGCACCGTCATCCATGGCCGGGCCATCGGACGAAAAATCGGGGTCCCCACCGCCAATATTGTGATCCCCGAGGGTCTGGCAGTACCAAAATTCGGTGTCTACGCCTGTTCCTGCCTGATCGACGGTATCCGCTATCCTGCCGTCACCAATCTGGGCACCCGCCCCACCGTGGAGGGCCGTCATATCCGGGTGGAAAGCTGGATCTTGGATTACTCCGGGGACCTGTACGACCGGGAGATCACGGTGGAATTTCACTATTTCCTCCGCCCGGAGCAGAAATTCCCCTCGCTGGAAGCTTTGCAGGCCGAGATCCGCCGCAACGCGGAGGAAACACGGGAATATTTAAGAACAATCTAAGCATGTCATTGCGAGCCAGCCCGCAGGCTGGTTCGCAATGACATTGTATCTGTTATTCAAACAACGTTTACACAACGCCCCCTTGTTTTTAGGGGGAAAATACGATATAATACATAACTACGACAAAAAGACAGGAGGGAAGCACCATGTCCCGTTATGAGCATGATGAAGAAAAGCGGCGGGCCCGGCGGGAAGCAGCCCGGAAGAAGCGGGAGGCGGAAGCCCGGCGGCTGCGGCGGAATCTGTTTCTGGCAGCCATTGCCCTGATCGTCTGCGGCATGGTGATCTATAATCTGTCGCAGGAGGTCAAGCAGGAGCTGAACGAATTTCTGCCCCAGGAGACCAAGCCTACTCAGGCAGAGACCACCCGTCCTACCCGGCCCATCGAAAAGGACCCCATCACCACCATCCATATCAAGGCCGCCGGCGACCTGAATGTCACCGACAGCGTGGTAAACTCCGGTGTGTACGTTGGCGGCTTTGATTTCCACAAGCCCCTGCGGGATGTGGGCGCCATTTTGTCCGACGCGGATCTGACGGTGATGAACTTCGAGGGCAACATCTACGGCGAGCCCTACGGAACCCAGAACACCTCCGCTCCCATTGAGCTTTTGCAGGCCCTGCGCAATTACGGCGTGGACCTGATCCAGATGGCCAATTCCTGCGCCATCAACAATGGCCTCAACGGCCTGACGGCGACCCTGAATGCTATCCGCAGCGTTGGCTTGGAGCCGGTGGGTGCCTTTGCCAACGAGGAGGAGCTGAGAGAATCCAAAGGCTACACCATCACCGAGGTGCAGGGCATCAAGGTGGCCTTCGTGGCCTTCACCAAGGGCCTCGGCGGCCGGGGCCTGCCTGCCGGAAGTGAAAACTTAGTGAACCTTCTGTATACCGACTATGCCACCGAATACAAGGAGGTCGACCGGGACCGGATCACCACCATTTTGGAAAATGTGGAAACGGAAAAGCCGGACATCACCATCGCCCTGCTCCACTGGGGTAGTGAATACAACGAGGATACCAGCAAGAGCCAGAACACCATCATCTCCCTGATGCAGAAGCAGGGCGTGGATGTGATCATCGGCACCCATCCTCATGTGGTGCAGCCCATCGTCTATGATGAATCCGCCAGCACGCTGGTGGCCTACTCTCTGGGCGATTTCTTCGGCGATGCGGAACGGGGCGCCACCAATTACTCCATCATTTTGGACATTGAGATCACCAAGGATGCCAACGCAGGCACCACCCGGGTCACCGGCTACAGCTACGAGCCCATCTTCACCGTGAAAGAGGGCGAAAGCCACGGCAACAAGGAGCGCAAGATCGTCCGCATCGGCAAAGCCATGGAAGCCTATGATGAAAACTTCCTTGACCGGATCACCGATTCTGCCGATGCCGCCATGGACAAGGCCCTGACCCGTATCGACGAGCGTATCGCCGTCGCCGAGGAAGTGGAGTGTCCCAGCTGCGGCAAGGCCGTGGAGGTCTACGTTATTACCGCACCGGAACGGTCCGGTATGCTGGTATCCGATGCCAAATGCCGCTGCGGTGAAGTTCTTCCCGCCGGCAGCAATGTAAAGGATTATGACTAACCCTACCCCCTGCGGACCCAAGGTCCGCAGGGGATTTTGTTTGTAATGGCGCAGCCCCTTAAGCCTTCCCCCGGGGGGAAGGTGGCACGGCGAAAGCCGTGACGGATGAGGGGTGGCGTGCAGGTCCAACATGCAAATAGGCCTGAAACATAGCACAAATCGTAACGTTACCGCCCGCACTCCTCATCAGTCTCGCTTCGCTCGACAGCTTCCCCTCGGGGGAAGCCTTTGGCGCTGCCGCGCCGTTCTCGTTATCATAGTCGGTATTCACTTGACATAATAAGCCATTTATACTATGCTTATCATGAGATAATTTGAGAAAAAATATAGAAACGGAGAAAAACGGATGAAGAAATTGCGTTCCCTGCGGCCCTCTGCTGCGGCCTTTCTGCTGATGATGGCTATGGCCATCACCACCTCAGCACTGAGCTTTTTTGTCACCCCTGTTTGTGAAGAACTGGGGATCGGGCGGGGAAGCTTCACCCTGTATTACAGCCTGATGACCGCCTCCGGCGCCGTCAGCACCTCCTTCTGGGGCAGCCATATCAACAAGAAGGGGGTTCGGGGCGTGATCTTTCTGTCGGCCCTGTGGTGCAGCGCGGGACTGCTGCTGTTCTCCTTCTCCGGTTCCCTGTGGACGTTCTATCTGGTGGCCACGGCTATGGGCATCTGCGGCACCAGCTGCCTGAACCTTTGCGCCAATGTCATCGTCCAGACCTCCTATTCCAGTGAGCAGGCCTCCTCTCTGCTGGGCTTCGTCATGGCAGGCTCCGGTGTCGGCGGCATGGTGTTCAGTCTGGTGCTGCCGGGTCTGTTGGAGGACCTTGGCTGGCGGATGGGCTACCGGGTGCTGGCAGTGTGCTTCCTTGTGCTGGTGCTATGCGCCTTTGTGCTGGAAGGAAAGCGGGAAACCGCCGGTGCCGTGGGCAACCGCAAAGCTGTCATGGACGGCATGAGCCGGGCGGATGCCATGAAAAGCCCCAAGTTCTACCTGATGATGGTGGCCATCGTCCTGTATACCGCCGGCTGCAGCATCCAGCAGCAGCTGCCTGCCCTGCTGGAGGGTCTGCGCTTCTCCACCACGCAGGTGGGTGTCATGATGTCGGTGATGACCGCCAGCCTTGCCGTGGGCAAGATCCTTCAGGGTATGCTTTACAGCCGCGTAGGCATCGCCAGAGGCGGCTGTGTCATCACGGTGCTGTTTGCCGCAGGCTTTTTGCTGCTGCTTCAGCCGGGAACTGCATATCCCGGCCTTGTGAGCCTCGCCGTCGGCATGGGCATCGTCACCACCCTGATGCCCACAGTGGTGCGCTTTGTCTTCGGTGCCCGGGAATTTGCCGCGATCTGGGGCGTGCTGGCCACCGCCAGCAGTGTGGGCGCCTTCGTCTCTAACCCCATCTGGGGCGTGGTGTATGACACCTGCGGCAACTACACCCCCGCCATGCTGGCCACCCCCGCGCTGCTGGCTGTGGCACTGGGTGCCATGCTCCTTGCCCTGCGGGATCAAAAAGGATAATAATCAGCAACGGCACACCCTATCCGGGTGTGCCGTTATGTTTTCAGCGCACTTTGCATTGCTATGGGGTCAAACCGGCCAGCGGTTGGTGACGAAGCGGCCGGGGTCGTTGTAGTTCAGTACCTTTGCATAGTTTCCGGCGGCAGTGGCATTTTCGGGAATGTCCTTGGTGACCACGCTGCCGGCACCGATGGTAGCGTTGCTGCCAATGGTCACGTTTTCCACGATGCAGACGCTGGGGCCGATGTAAACATTGTCCCCAATGACAGCTGCCTGATTTCTGTTCGTACCGATGGTGGTAAACTGGGACAGATTGCAGTTGTTGCCGATGACCGCCGTAGGATTCACCACAATGGGACCCCCGTGGCCGATAAACAGGCCATAGCCTACCTTGGTTTCCCGAGGCAGCTGGATGGTCCGCTTCGTCCGGTTCACCGCCCAAAGACCAAAGCCCAACAATCTGGAAAGGCCGCTGCTCTGACACAGCCGAAAGGCACACTGAAACCGGAAGGTCCGGTTTTTCAAATACTCCTTAACAAACGCAGCCCCATCGCACCTGCCCCGATACCGCATCAAATCGCTTTTGATGTATTCATTCATATTCAGGTCCCTTTCTTACCAGACACACGATGCTTTCGACTGTGGTTTCGTTATCCCAACGCATATTCTCCACTTCAGCGCCCTCAAAGAACACCGGGAAGCGGAATTTGATGCGTTTCAGGAACCGCCCGCCGGGCTGCTCCTCCGGGAATACGTCCACACGCTCAACGAAACTCTGTAAGAATTCCTTTTTTTCACTATCTGTAAATTTATCATACAGAAGGTCAAAATACAACAGGAATTGATATACGTTGTCACCGGAAATTTTCTGCTGGCGAATATTATCCAGCCGGGTCTGGATCTCGTCCATATTGCGCTCCACAGAAGCAATATCCTCATAGAGCTTACAAAGACGCTCATCCATGTCCTGATATTTTTGATCGTAAAAGGGATCGGTGATATCCAGCTTGTCCATCTGCTGTCCCAGCTTCTTTTTGGCACCGATCAGCTGACGCTGCCGTTTCCGCAAGCCTTCCAGCTCATTTTCCAGTTCTTCCGTATCGATCCGGGAGCCAATCTTCTCCCGGATAGCCGCCTCAAATTTCGGATTGCGAACCAGCTTCTTGATGACCTCTGTAACCGCATCATCCACCCGTTCCTGCTTCCACTGGCGGTTATAATCGCAGCGATGTCCATCTACTTCCAGGCGGTGCTTGCAGGCATAATAGTAATATTCCTTATAAAAGCCACCATCCTTTTTACGTTTGCGGTTTACGTTGCCGTACATACCGGCTCCACAGACCGGGCAGCGAAGCAAGCCGGAAAGCAGATTTTCCCGCTCCGGATGATAGACCTTTTCCCAGGTACAGCTGCTGTCCCGCCGTTTCTTCTGTGCCTGCTGCCAGACTTCCTCGGAAATGATTCCTTCGTGAACACCGTCGTACACGGGGAACTCCTTCTGCTCCACAATGTGAAACTGATTCCGGGTTCCCGGAATTTTTTCTGTTTTCCGTCTACCATAGGCCAGTTTACCGGCATAGATTGGATTTTCCAGAACACCCCGCACAAAGCTGGTGGAAAACACATCCAGTGTATTATTCTGCCGTTTCTTCTTGACATAGCCCTGTTCGTTCAGATAGGAAGCGATACCGGGGGCACCCATATTGGTATTTACATATTTATCAAAGATGATCTGTATCACTTCAATTTCGTCTTCCGCAATCTGCAAATATCCATCTACCAGCTTATAGCCATAGGGAGCGAATCCACCGTTCCATTTACCCTCACGGGCTTTCTGTCTGCGGCCTTCCATGGTCTGAACCAGAATATTTTCACGCTCAATCTCCGCAACTGCGGACAGCACAGAGATCATCAGCTTACCGCTGTCCTTGGAGCTGTCGATACCATCCTCCACACAAATCAGATTGACTCCAAAATCCTGCATTCGTTGTAAGGAGCCCAGAACGTCCGCTGCATTACGTCCAAACCGGGATAGTTTGAAAACCAAAACAAAATCAATATTGTCCTTGCCTGCTTCAATATCGTTCAACATTTTCTGAAATTGAGGGCGGCCTTCAATATTTTTACCGGACTTGCCTTCATCGGAATATTCTCCGGTTATAACCATTTCCTGAAATTCTGCGTATTTCCGAAGTCGTTCCCTTTGCGCATCCAGACTGAAGCCATCTACCTGCATGGATGTGGAAACGCGGGTATACAGATAGCATTTCTTAACCTTCATATTTTCACTCCCTAAATCATTACGCAGTAAATATATTTGTCCCAACTAAATTTTAACATGACGATATCCCTTCTGTCAAGCACAAGGACATCTCGCTTCAGAGGTGTCCTCGCTGAAATTATTCATATTATCGTCATTCACAGAGCAAGCATCTAGCTTGGTTGCTGTCATTTCCTGGTTTACTTCATCTCCATACTTTTCAATCATTCTGACCATGAAGTTTGTAAACCGTTCAAATTCAGCGTTATGGATCATAGGCTCTCCTCCAAGCCAGTGTAACGGGCCTTTTCTTCTTTCGGATTGTTGTATTCTGCGATAATTTCGGGCGGGATTGCGGTCAGTGTTTGCTGTAAGGAAGCGATGGTGTGCTGCAATTCCTCCTGTTCCTGGACTTTCCGTTCCAGGTCCAGCAGCCGCTGGACGCTGGGTTTGTTGGCGTTTGCTTCCTTTTTCAGTACAGCAATTTCGCCCAGTAATTCCTTTTCAGACCGCTTTAGCGCTTTGGTCTTGGTCATCAGCTCCGTTTTCACATCTGGGTTGCTGGCATAATTTTCTTTCATGCGTTCGTTGTGGGCTTCAATGTGTCCGATTTCCGGTCCCTTGTACTTAGCAAACCGGAGAATACCGTACTGGGCTTTGCTCATTCCCTATCCCGTCCCTTCTGCCAAACAATTTCATAACCCAGCACATCTGCCAGTTCCAGAACATCCTTATATTTCAAAGACTCCCGGCGCAGCTTGACAGAGAAATTGGAGAGACTGTCACTCCAACCGTATTCTGTGGACAGCAGCTCCACAGCTTCTGCCATGGTGTACCCAGCCAGCATGATCTGGGCCTTGACCTGACTTCTGATATAACCTTTCTTGATTTTCAAAGTTGATTCCTCCATATATTCGATGTTGATTTTCGTTTATTTCGTTCGTGTTTTGATGTACCCCCTGCGGAAGCGAAAACCGCTCCATTTTCTGCGCTCCATGCCCTGTCCATCTACAGACCTTGTGATTGCATGATTTCGCAGTTTTCTTTCCTCCTTCGGGAAAATGTTGCCTCTTCCGCACACCAAATGCGCGGTTTCGACAACCTCGTTTTGCTACAATAGATAAGCAAAATCGGCAAATTATTTGCGGTTCGCACCAGCCTTTCTTTCCATAGGAAGTTGCTGGCAAGTTTACATTCAGTCCGCCAACACAGACATATTGTTTGATATACTGACAGTGTCCCAAAGCTGCCGGCACACCTATCGCGGGGTGATGTTTTCTTTGATGGTCTGAAAAATACTCATAGTGGATGCTCCTTTCAAATTATTGATGAATTGAACCATCTGTTTTCAATATACGGCTATTACACATCAAAACCCGAAATACTACCGAAAATGCCGGAAACGAAAAAAGCCGCTCCAAAATCCTGCAAATTTGCAGGACTTCAGAGCGGCCATCCATAGCACTTTATCATACAGACAACTATTCAATATAGGAAACAACCAAGGAGGAAAGAAATATGGCACAACGATTGCCCGGAAACAAGCGGGAGCGTGTAAAAGATTTACGAATGGAACGGGGTCTGAGCCTCAGCGAACTTGCCAGCCGGGTTGGCTGCAACGAAACCACACTGGGCCGATATGAGCGGGGCGAAACCGACCGTATCGGTGATGAGATCGTGCGGTCACTTGCAAGGGAATTTAATGTGTCCATTGACTACCTCATGGGCGAAACCGATATCCCCTATGTGAAGAATTTCGACATTTCGGAACTGGGCCTCTCCGCGGAATCTGCCCAGCGGTTACTGACCCGGAAAGTCAATGTGGAAGTGGTAAACCGGATACTGGAACATCCCAATTTCTCTGTCCTCACACTGATGATCTCCCAGTATTTCCATAACACCTTTTCCGCTGGATTTGCTGGCCGAAATCATATTCTGGACATGGCAAATCAATTCCTGATATCCAATTCCAATCCACAGAACAAGGCTGCGATCTCTCAGGCAGTGACAGATATCAACCTGCAAAAGATTTCTCCCCATGAAGTGGACTGCGCCAAAATCACAAACTGCTTCATGGCGATCTTGAAAGATATCAAGGCAGACATGGACAGGAAGAAGCCCACAGGTCAGACCATAACCAAGGAAGCGATCCAGGCCATGTACACTGCCACCCCCAAGGGTTCCGAAGCCATTCCTGAGAAGCCATCCATCAATTCAAATCAGTTAGCAAGTGCAGTAGCCGCTTTCACCCAGCAGAAGCATCAGCTGGGACCAAAATATCAGGCACTTTTCGAGGACTTTGCGAAGAAATCTATAGAATTACAGCAGGAGGATAAGCGTGAGCAATGAAGAACTCTGCATTCTGGCACAGCAGAGAGATCCGGAAACCAGAAATGCATTGATTCTGAACAACCAGAACTACATATATAAAGAGGTAAACGCGCTGAAAGATAAGTTGGTTCTTCCGCCCTGGATCGTGGAGGACATGATCCAGGAATGTACACTCGGTTATATCGAAGCCATTCAGCGGTTCGATACCGCCCGGGGCACAAAATTTCTGACTTATGCGGATTTCTGGATCAAGAAATGCTGCCAGAAAATCGTTGATGAGTTTATGCCCAGCTGGGAATTGGTTAGTCTGTATCAAGAAGTCGAATATGACAAAGAAACCATACTTGTGAACCTTATTCTGGATGAGAATGCCCTCGATCCGGAAGAATGCGGTATCCGTGCTGCCACGATCCAGCAGGTCCGCAAGGCATTGGAAGCCATCCCCGACCGTGACCGGATGTATCTGCATTGCCGGTTCGGCTTTGACCTGGACCGAAACAGAACCATAGCGGAAACGGCGAAACGCTTGCATCAGGCAGAAAGCAGATGCCGGGAAATTGAGAAGGAAGCTCTGGAAAAGGTTCGACGGGAGTTGGGACTGTAACGAAGGATACGTCGCTGCGGCGGGTTTTGATATACCTTCCACGCCCCCGGTGATGCAGCTGCGCTCCGAAGATTTATAAAAAATCTTCTCCACTTCGCGTACCACCTACACACGAACAGCCGGATTTTGCTGAAAGCAAATCTCAGATTCTCCGCCCCGGAGGAACGCAAAATCCGCCTGTTCTGCTGCCACCGGAAATGGTGTGTTCCGCAAGGAAACACCCCCTTTCCAGCGTCAGCGGTCGCAGAAGGTATAACACACTAGACTTTCCAACGGAAAATCGTGTGCCAACAGGGTGCTTTCACCCCTATTGGAAACCCCGAATCACACCATCCGCAGATGGCGTGCAATGCGCAACCGCCGCAGGCGGCTCTTAGCGCATGCAAAGGGATCTGCCATCCCTTTGAAATCCCAGATGCGTTTACGCATCTGTACCCACAAACTGAAAAATGGGTTTGTGACCACAGATCCATAAACGCAAAAATCCCACAGTCGATCCTCTTGTAATAAGAAAAAAGACTGTGAGATTTTCATTATACGCGGCTGTATTTACGCATTTATTTTCGTCTGATGAAACAGTAAAAAAGCGCCCCTTCCGGGTGAAGTGACCCCAAAAAGTTAGACAAATATTTCTAACTCAAATTGTTCAAGCAACCAAAAGGGCTTGTTGTCTGTGCAAAGCAGGCGGCAAGCCCTTTAACTTTGCCTTGCTGCGTCTGTTGTTATAGTAATCCAGGTA